>JALPXT010000001.1 GCA_023271485.1 Dehalococcoidia bacterium
CGCCTCCCTTCCCCAACCGTGAACCGCGAACCCCTGAACCGTGAACTCGGTTCTAAGCAGTCACCAGGTTCAGCAGCAGCAGTTTCTTTGTTTCCGCCACTATCACCTCCGCGGGCATTGTCATCCCGCCAAACACCCTTGGCCCACCGTATATCTTTGCATTGTTGTTCACCCTTGATTTGATGTCTCGGGCTAACCATCCGGTAATGTTATGCTCCGGGATTATGATGATCCTTGGACCCTCGGCTAACTCTGCGATCTCTTTCTCAGGGAATGGTCTTATTACCTTGATTTTCACCAACCCGATATCAATTCCTTCTGCTCGCATTCTTTCCATAGCAACTCTTGCTTGAGCGGCGGCGGTGCCCGATGCCATAAATAGTGTTTCGGCCTCGGGATGGGTAACTTCTACGGAGCTTCCCATATATCGGGTTATGTATTTTCGGGCTCGTTCGGCAGCGGCACGCACCTCCTGTTGCCAACTGGCATGGGTATTGTAACTTATGTAGTTACTCTTCATAACGAACGGGTCCTTCATATGCCTTACGGGAACCGTCTCCATATCCATTGTCACCACTGGAGAGACTGACGGGTCATAAGGGGGCAGCATCTCATCCTCGGGAGTTAGCTCAACAATCTCCCGGGTGTGGGTAACGAAGAAGCCGTCAGCGCATACACCTATCGGCAGGTGTACGTCGGGCTGCTCAGCGATGATAAATGCCTGCAGGATCATATCGAAGTAATCCTGCGGGTCTTCAGCATGAAATATCAGCATCCCGGTATCGGCCAGCCAGCCAATTTCAATATTGTCCGGCTGGATGGTCAGAGGCGAATTCACTCCTCGGGTCATAAAGGCACAGACTATGGGCAGCCTTTCTCCTGCCCAGCAGGGGAACATTTCAAATGCTCTCAGCGTGCCCGGTCCAGAGGTTGCGGTAAATGCCCTTACTCCCCCCATTGCGGCCCCGGCCATAGCCGACATGACGTTGAATTCATCCTCGCCTCGATAATAGTCCTTTATATAACCCTGGGCATAAATATCTCCGATAATGTGAGTAGCCTCACTTTGTGGTGTAATGGGGTAGGAAATCACCATATCAACGTTGGCCCTCTTCACGGCCTCGGCAACGGCTTCATTTCCGATCAGATACTTCTTCTCTCGAGGGGCCTCAAAGAACATATACTCGGGGCTTACTACTTTCCTGTCTGGCATGACAACCTCCCCATTTTAACCTTTCTTATAGTCTCGGTTAGATCCATCACCTCTTCAGCATGAACATCCCTCAGGGTAAGCATGGCGTCCTCATGCCCCCTTTGGCCGCATAGAGCTATGGTGTAACAATCAGTCCCCGCCCTGACGATCTTCAAGGCCAGATTCGCAAAATGGCAATGAACACCCACAAACACACATACATCGATATTGTTATGCCAGATGGTCAAATTAGGATGATTGGGGTTAATTTCCACTTTGGGATTGATCATGGGGTACTTGGGGCGGTAATCCGGCATGGGTATAATCTTCATCCCCGGCACCTCGCCCACCATCTCCAGGAGTGCCGTCGCTTTTGCCACTGCCTTCTCCGACCAGGCCCATAGCACCAGGGGTCCGGGGAAAAGCGTCGGGTTCCTGGCCGAAAGCAACCTGTTGGCTATCTCTTCGCAGGCGACTTCTTCAGGAACAATATCCCCTTCGATTAGCGCCTCACCTTCGTCGGGCAGGACCACACCCATTGCCGCTGCCGACGGTGAAAGATAAGTCTCCGGCCCGGGAATCACTTTGTAACCGTTCTTGGGGAAACCTAGCAGTGTGCTCATTTGACACTCCCTTCATAACCCGGCAATTTCAGCCAGAAAAAATGGGCATCTCCTTCATCATGCCCCACCAATCTCAATTATACTCGCTTTTCTTCACCTAGTCAACCGCTGGTATAAGCGGCGCTGGGAAATGTGATAGCCCGAAGAGAGTGAGGGCGTTTTCGGTGGTCCTTTGTGCAAGAACATCTGGCTCAACCCCCTTCAGCCTTGCTACTGCCTCCAGTACCCTGGTGACATCCGCTGGCTCGGACCGATGGGCAAACTCCGTGCCCCAGCGATAGACCACCGGCGAGTCGGTTTCAAGCAGGAGATTCTCGCAAGGCGTTTCCCTTATGGAGCTTTGATGGTCGTTGTGATACTCGGCAGCGAGGGTTGCGGAGGCATAATAGCCCTGGCTGATAAGATCGCGCAGGACGCTCATCGGGCCGCTGTACCAGTGGAATACCGCCCTCTCTACACCCGATTCCTGGACAAGTGTAAAGCAATCCCGCCATGAATACCGGGAATGGATCAGCGCCGGTTTTGCGTGCCGTTTCGCGATTGCCAGCACATCCCGGAGTACCTGTTTTTGAATGTCCTTGCTTGCTTTGCTCGTAACCCTCTTATGATAGTCCAGACCTATCTCGCCAATGCCTACGGCACTTTCGATATTGTCTTCGATGAACTGAAGGTTGCGCTCGATCTCCGCCGCCGTCTCTCCCAACTCTCCAGGGTGACATCCAAGGGCTGGAAATACTATTGAATACCGCTCCGCTATTTCCAGCACCCGGTTGTTCGACTCGTAATCCACCCCGACGGCGATTATGGCGATCAAACCGCTCTCCCGGGCTCTGGCAATGGCCGGACCGAGGTCCTCTATGTCGTCAAGGTGGGCATGAGTATCGATCAGTGGGTACATTGCTCAAACGGTTTCGATCACCAGGTCGTCCACAGTTTCGACCTCTCTCTCCAGATCGGCGATGGCTATCGTTCTGGGGAGATGGTACGCCGAGGAGGTGAATATCGTGAGACACCTGCGTCCGTACATGGCTTGCCTGGCGTTGGGTTGATGCGATCGGATGAGGACATTCTTCTCCAATCTGCTCATCATCTCATCAAACCATCCCTGGCCGAACTGCGGCCTGCCGGTGAGCAGGTCATCGCCGAGGTATTTTCCATCCTGTTCCTGCCAGTCGCCCCAGGTTATTTGCTGCCACCACCGGCCGCCGAATTCTATGTCATCTATATCTTCCAGACTCTCGACATCCGGCAGGGCTCCGTGCAAGGCTATGATCCCGTTTGGGGTGGATACCGCCAGCGGCATCCTGGAGAGCACTGCGGCATATCGAGCGTGCAGCTCGCCATCCAGTCCTTCCCAGAAGTCAGCCGGATGAAATGCTATGGCGCGTCGGCCTTCATGATTTCCCATTAGCAGAAACAGATTATCCGGGTGCTCCAGTTTCAGCCTCAGGAGAGAGTTCAGGTTTTCCGCCGACTTTGGCCCCCGATCCACATAGTCACCCAGGAAAACGATTTGGGTTTTCGAGTTCAAGTGTCTGGCGATGACGGCCCTGGTCGCCTCAAGATCGCCGTGCGTATCGCCGACGAAAATAACCCGGCCGGATTCCAGTTTGATCAGGTTCCCCTCTTGCTCAAACCTCGCTTCCACCTGGTCGAGCAAGCTTCTGGTTTCCTCTCCTGTCATGCCAAGATCATCAGGGGGATTCTCCCCCTGAAACCCCCTAAAAGGCGGTCAGGCCTGGGATTCGTAAAGGAGCTTCGCCCCTTTACGAAGCATAGGAATTCTGAAATTCCTATGCTTCCTGCTAAGCTCCATCTGGCTGACACCGGGCACAGAAATGAGTCCCCCGGCCCCGGAGCGAAACTCTCTGGATGGGAGACCCACAGTAGAGGCAAGATTCCCCACGGCGGTGGGCGACCTGAAATTCCAGGTGTGCCTTCCCGGTTCCCCCATCGGGACGACGGTAGGTATTGACGCTCGCTCCCTTACGCTTTATCCCCCCCTGTAATACCTTTACGATTCCGCGGTGCAGCCGCTCGATTTCATCAGTTGAAAGGGCATTCGCCTTCTTTAAGGGATGGATGCGGGCGGCAAACAATGCTTCATCGGCATACATATTGCCGATGCCCGCTATGGCGTGCTGGTCGCAGAGCAGGACTTTTATCGCCACCCGGCGCGGGCTTAGAAGGTTCCCCAGGACGGCCGGCGTGAAGGAGGGCCCCAGAGGTTCAATGCCTAACTTGCCGACGACCCTGTTCTGATCCTCAGTCAGCCACATTGCCCCGAACCGCCGTTGATCGACGAAGTGTAAATCGTTGTCGCCGTCGAGCCGGAATATCGCGCTGGTGTGATTCTCCGGTCCACAGGATGCATCCCTGAGCAGCAGGACGCCGCTCATCTTGAGATGGAGAATTAAGGTCTGGCCACCGGAAAGTCGAAAGAGGAGATATTTCCCTCGACGCCATATGGCCATTATCTCCTGGCCAATGAGCCTCTGGCAGAATGCCTCCGGCGAGGGTTCATGCACCGCTTTTGGTCTGAATAGCTCCACCCCGACAAAACGACGGCCTCTTATCTGAGGAGCGACTTCGTTCTTTATGGTCTCGACTTCCGGCAGTTCGGGCATTTAGTCCTTTACAGGTTTGCCAGGACCTCTCCATTTATTTGCTCTACCCTTGGTTTGCCCACCAACACCTCAACCAATTTCATGGAGAACTCCATTGCTGTCCCGGGTGCCTGGCTGGTTATGATCCTGCCATCAACAACAACCCTTTCATCTACGTGCTGAGCTCCACTCAGCATGTCTTTCACCGCCGGGTGGATGGTGGATTTTCTGCCTTCGAGTATGCCGGCCTTAGAGAGTACCGACGGAGCACCACATATGGCGGCGACATACTTGTTCTTGCCATGCATCTCCCGGACCAACCCCAACACCCTTTCGTCTTTCCCAAGGTTCACAAAGCCCGGATAGCCGCCAGGAAGGACGATGACATCGAAATCACCGGCGCTTACCTTATCTATCAGCGTATCAGGTATTACCTTGACCCCGTGGGCCCCGTCGATAGCACCCTCCTTTAGCCCGGCAGTGATGACCTCCATCTCGGCTCTCCTCAGGATATCAACGATGGTGCTAAACTCTATTTCCTCAAACCCATCCACTAGCGGAACCAAAACTCTCATTTCAACCTCCTTTTTGGGATTTCTGAGTTTAGTATACCGATAGGGCTGAGCTGTGTCAATTATGCGCGCTCAGCCGCGGCGCCTTTTCCCCCGGCATCTGAGGATGCCGACTCCTCGGATGCCTTGTCTTCTTGAAACTGTTCAACTACCCTATGTCACCCTGAGCCTGAACGCAGTGAGGGAGAAGGGTCTCCGAGGTTCTTCCCGGAGCCGTCTCAAAAGAAATGAGATTCTTCGCTTCGCTCAGAATGACAAAAGCGAAGGACCAGAATGACAGAAGCGAAGGGTTACCTTCTCTTTTTTTGGCTCTCATGCCGCAGCGGCATAAGGCGCTCAGCCAGTATATTGACCGTCCCACTCGACTTCTGGACTATGCCCTCCACGACCAGCAAGGGCTCCATGCGAGCTACCCGGCGATACCTTTCGTAGACCTTTGGCCTCACCACTATGTTAATCAGACCATGCTCGTCTTCGAGGGTAAGGAATAGATGGCCCTTGGCCGTCGCCGGTTTTTGGCGGCAGACCACGTAGCCAGCGGTGCGAACACGGGTATTGGAGAACAGGCTTTCAATTTCTTGGCTGCTAAGGATGCCATCATTAGCGCTCCGCAACAGTTGCATCGGATGATAGCGACATGATAACTCATAATCTTCGTCCAGGCTGCTTCACCAACACCCTTAACATACTTGAAGCCGAGCCTGATCTTCCCATCTTCTATGGTGCAGCGGTCTTCGCTCTTATTTACATCCACCGGCAGCATCTGTATCCCGTGACGCCGGGCATCGTTCACTATAACCTCCGGGGAGTAGAAGCCCATGGGCTGGTTGTTAAGGAGAGCGCAGTAGAACCTTTGTTTGCCCATCGCCCGGCGGAGTTGCTCCGCCTCGGCTGGACTAAAACCGGCGATCTCCACCGCTATCCTTAATACCTGCTCCTGAAAGAGGATAACCCCCATTGTTTCCTCCAGGATGGGTTGAAGCCTGGGGTGCAGATAGGTTACCTTCTCCAGTCCTTGCCTCCGCCGGAGATAGGGGTGAACCATATTGCCCTGCAGTGGCCCCGGCCGCACGATAGCCACCTCGATTATGAGGTCCTCAAGAGAGCGCGGCTTTGATTTGGGCAACATCTGCATCTGGGCCCTGCTTTCCACCTGGAAGACGCCGATGGTATCAGCGCGGCAAATCATATCGTAGACCTGCGGGTCATTTAACGGTATCTTGTCCAGATTGAGGTCAATACCTCGGTGCCTCTCGATTAGCTCCCGGGCCTCTTGAATGAGCGACAACATCCTCAATCCAAGGAGGTCGATCTTGATCAGTCCTACATCCTCGATATCATCCTTATTCCACTGGGTTACCACCCTGCCCTGAGCTGCCGCCGGCTCCAGAGGGACGATATCAATCAGTGGACAGGAACTCACCAGCATGCCGCCAACGTGAATGGATAGGTGCCTGGGGAAGTCGGCAACCTGTTCGCAGAGCGCAAGGAACATCTGCCAGGCAGGGCTTTCAACGCTATCCTTGAATTCACTGATTCTAAGCATCTCATCCCTCAGGTTTGCTGCGGAATAGGTATCGAGGGATTTCGCCAGCCGGTGGATTACGTGTTGGGGCATGTCTAATGATTTACCCACATCCCTTACGGCCTTCCGGGCCTGGAAGGTAACCACATTACACACCATAGCGGTATGCTCCTCGCCGTATTTGCGGTAAACATACTGGATAAGCGCCTCCCGGTGATTGGTGGAGATGTCGATATCGATATCAGGGGTGCCCTGCATCTCCTCGTTGAGGAAACGCTCGAAGAGGAGGTTGTGCCTTAAGGGGTCAACCCTGGTTATTCCCAGGAGATAGGCGACGATGGAATTGGCAGCCGATCCTCTGCCCTGAGCCGGTATGCCGTTCTGCCTGGCATGGTGCATAATGTCCCAAACGATAAGAAAATATCCGGCCAGGTTCATCCTCTGGATTACCCCCAGCTCGTGCTCAAGTTGCTCTATCACCTGCTCACCAACCGGCTCATATCTTTCCTCGGCGCCCTGGCGGCAGAGTTCCCTCAGGTAGCTCATTGAGGTTTCGCCCGATGGCACAGGGAAATCGGGGAAGCGGTACTCCTCGAGGTTGAGGTCGACATGGCATCTCTCGGCAATTACCAGCGAGTTAGAAACCGCCTCCGGATAACGGCTAAAGAGGAAGGTCATCTCGTCTTGAAGCCGGTATCCCTCAGGCGTGGCATAATGGACGTTATTGGTGGCCACGTAGCCAATCCCTGCTTGTCTGGCGATATTGACGAGCTTATCGCAGAGCCGAGCCTCACCGGGAAGAAGGTGTCTTTGGAGTTCAATCCAGAAGTTATCCCCTCCAAATAGGGCCCTATATCTTTGGGCCGCCCTCGAGGCCTCGTCCAGCTTATTCTGCAGGAGATATGTGGCCACCTCGCTCTTCCGGCATCCGGAGAGACAGATGAGGCCTTTGCTGTGACTGGATAACGTCTCCCAGTCCAGTGAGGTCCTGGTTTTCTTTGAGTGGCTGATGAGGCGGCAGAGGTTAGAATAGCCAGCCTTGTCCTCGGCAAAAAGGGTTATATGATACCCTCCATCCAGGGCCACCTCAACGCCGATAATTGGCTTTATCCCCTGCTCCCAGGCCGCTTTATAGAACCGAACTAGGCCCGGCGTAGAGGCATCCCTGGTTCAACCCCGCAGGCGGCTGCCTCGGGCGAGGCATCGTAAACCGGCTTTGACTCGAATGACGAGCCGCCGATGACTAACGGCCGCCGGCCCAGTTGAGGGTCGTGAGTCACCGCTGCCTGAACAGCGAAATTGTGGATCAGAACACAGGCAACCCTCATCTACTCCCCCTTACAGCTTCCTTAAGACTCCAATCACCCTACCTTGAATCTCGATATTCTCCGGGAGGTGATAGATCGGCGACATCATCCTGTTTGCCGGCCTGAGGCAAACCCTTCCCTGTTCACGGTAGAGTCTCTTCAGGGTCACCTCCTGCTCATCCCTCAGCCATACAGCAGCCATCTCGCCGTCATCAACTGTGCTTACCTGCTGCATCAACACTACGTCCCCATCATCGATAAGCGCATCGATCATGGAGGTGCCTTTTACCTTGAGGGCGTAAACACCCTCTTTACCCTGGATCATATCCTGGGGTAGTTCGAGCGTCTCTTCAGGGGCAGCAGCCCAGGTATCGGCAATTGGCACCGGTATCGGTGCGCCGGCGGCGATTGTTCCCAGTAAAGGGACATCAATAGTAACCGGCCGTTCCTCTTCAGCAAGGCGTATACTCCGGAACACCTGAGGATCACGGTAGATATAGCCCTGCTTTTCCAGCATGTTCAGGTGGTGCTGAACCACTGATGGCGTTAGTAACTAGTACCTTGTCACTCTTTAATTAATGGATAGAGGCGTTTGAGTTTTATGCGGGCATCTTTTGTAGTAAACTGCCAGTCGACACCTTTCTGTTGCTCGTTTCGTCTCTTTTCCCACGCTTTGGTTTCATTGCCCAGCGTTTGGATATCCGGAATTCGCCGATCAAGGCATTGCGTTGTCAGGGCGCTCAACTCGATTTCGGCGATATTTAGCCAGCTCCCATGCTTTGGCGTATAGTGAATTTCAAGACGCCTGGCAAGCTGTCGCGCCACTTCAGGTGGGAATGCTTCATAGAGAGAGCCGAGCTTATGCGTGTTCAGATTGTCACACACCAGACGCACTCGTTCAGCTTCAGGATAATTGACCTCCAGGAGACTTTTGATCGCATAGGCCCAGTCGAGCCCGGTCTTACGCTCTCTGACACTGACACCGCGACGTCCATTAAGAGGTTCAGTGAACATGAATACGTTGGCTGTACCATTGCGTTCGTATTCGTAGTCCACACGCGCCGGTTTCCCCGGCTCAGCCGGAAGTGGGTCTCTCCTTTCCTTGATCAGTTGCACCGGTTGTTCATCCATACATACCAACGGAATCTGTGGATCATATGGCAAGTGATACAATTCCAAGACATCCTCCATTCGTGCCACGAACTCGGCATTCTGCTCCGGAGGGATGACCCACGATTTGCGCAAATGTGGCTTCAGCTCGCTTTTTTTAGAGTCCGCCTCACGGTTTCATATGAAAGCGTGTCTACAATCTCCAATTCCACCACTTTATCTGCCAGGAGGCGCAATGTCCACCGATTGCGTCCCTCCGGCGGCTTGCTGCAACTCAGGGCTATCAGCCGTGCCTCCGCTTCTCCATCCAGTTTCCTCTTGCGAGGACCACGATCTCGCCTCTTACGATTCAGAGCCCCTTCTAAGCCTTGCTCCACAAAGCGCTGCCGGATACTGCCAACCGTTTTCGTATTCACCGAAAAAGCCTCTGCTATTTGCGCATCCCTCCATGCCGGCCCATCAACATCAGCCTTCAGCAGGATGTTGGCGTGTTTGATTTTATACGCTGCCGCCTTTCCCTTTCTGGTCAACTCCGTTAATTGCTCGCGTTCTTCCTTGGTAAGACGTACTACATACTTCTTCATGTCGTTCTCCCATCTGATAGAGTCCCACTTTAACAGACGAAATAACGACTCATTTTGTTCCATTCTTTAAGGGTGACAAGGTACTAGTATCACGACTCAGCCGCCCAAGCGGTTGGAATCTGTCTTCCTCGTTTGGTACGATCAAAATCGCTGTCAAAACTTACTAATGTCAGGTCATATTTTTCGGAGATCACATATTGATAAGCATCGTCAAAGTCCAAATCAAATTCTTTTGCTCGGGAAGCCAAGGTTTCAATATCAGAGATTGATATTCTCAACAGCCGGAGTCCACCAGTTACGAGTAGATCATCAACAAATCGTTTGAAGATTTCAGGCAGATTACGGTGAAACAAGATAATCCCGATGGAATAGAGCGAAAATTCGGAGATGTGAAGTTTCTCTCTCGAAGTGCCCCGCAAGAATTTCTCAACCTCCTCCGCGTTATCCTGGTCTAGGAGCAACTCTAGAAAGACATTGGT
The DNA here is from genome assembly GCA_023271485.1 of Dehalococcoidia bacterium. Lineage (GTDB taxonomy): Bacteria > Chloroflexota > Dehalococcoidia > SZUA-161 > SpSt-899 > BS503. Next base: position 9,999 of record JALPXT010000001.1, read on the forward strand.
ATCAAGAAGATACATCAGTCCCCCCACCACTCCGAGGCCTTATGTTGAAGCTCTACAGAAGTATAATCATCTCTCAAATCTTTTATTGCACCCTTCCAGTCAAGTTTTAGCTCGCCATTGCGTTTTCCTGGTAAACGCGTGAGCAAAAATTCTGCAAAATCTCCTACTTCTTGCTGGAGATCCGGTGGTAATTGGGCTATAAGTTCGTTTACTGTTCTCATAATGCTTACATCCCTTGTTCTTTTTCTACCCTTCTGAGCTCATCAAACACATCTGGCCCTCGCCATCGAATCTAGATCTCTTGCTTGTTCCAGGTTCAGGGTTCGCTTCGCGAGTCTAGAGTCTGGAGTCCCTCCCCGATTCGCTAGTCGCTAGTCGACAGTCCCCCGCTCCACTTCAGCCTTCTGTATCCAGAACATTTTCTCCATCTCGCGCCGATAAGCGCGTATCCTTAAAATCCCCCTTATAAAGGCATGCTACCATATCTCTGTCTTTCCTGTCAAGGAAAGATCAGCTAACATACCGCCGATCTGTATGCTATAATCTGGACGAGAGCAAAGATGGGGAACATATTGATAGGCACGTGTTCCTGGACGGATCCCACTCTGCTTAAGAGCGGGTTTTATCCCAGAGATTGCCGCACTGCCGAGGGAAGGCTTCGGTATTATTCGCAGAACTTCAATCTGGTGGAGGTAGACAGCACCTATTACTCCCTGTTAGCCGAGAGGACAGCGGAGCTCTGGTGCCGGAGGACACCGGAGGATTTCACATTCGATGTAAAGGCCTTCTCCCTGTTTACGCAGCACCCGACGCAGGTTCAGTCTTTTCCCAGGGATATTCGGAATGCGCTCAGCAAGGACACCGCCCAGCGCCCTCGGATCTACTATCGTGAGCTTCCTCTGGAGATAAGGAACGAGCTCTGGGAGAGATTTGCTCGGGCGCTCTTGCCCTTAGATAGCGCTGGCAAGCTGAGGGTGGTTCTGTTTCAGTTCCCCCCCCGTGGTTCTACCCGAGGGAAGATAATCGGCGCTACATCGCCCGGTGCCAGGAAAGCCTGCCTCAGTATCGAATCGCGGTCGAGTTTCGCAATGGTGCGTGGCTCAGCGAGGAGGAAAGAGACCGGACATTATCTCAATTGAGGGATAACGACCTGGCCTATGTTTCAGTAGATGAGCCACAGGGATTCAGGTCATCTGTCCCGCTGCTGGCTGAGGCTACCTCTGATGTGGCGGTGGTTCGCTTCCATGGACGAAACAAGGAGAACTGGGAAAAGAAAGGCACACCGGTAGCTGAGCGATTCAAGTATCTCTACTCCAGGGAGGAACTTGGTGAGTGGTTGCCTCGCCTCCAGTCTCTTGCCTCCCGGACGAGGGAGCTTCATGTGCTGTTCAACAATTGCTACGGGGATTACGGGGTAAGGAATGCCATGGATATCACCGATCTCATGCGTTCGCAGCCGCTCCTGTTTCCCGACTAGGCAAGTGATAACGGAGGTAATGCTATGGCAGAGAAATATGCAGATAAGAAGGCCGCTTCGAAAGACTCCGACAATTACAAAATAATTTTTATGGGCAATAGCATTTTTTCCTTTGCTGAGGGGCTTTACTATCCTTTTTTAATTGGTTTCCTTTATGGTCTCGGCGGTATGCCTTTACTGGGAGCCCTAGGATTAATCATAATATTCGATTCGATCGGAAGTTATATTTCTGGAAAATTAGCTGATAAGTATGGTCGGAAACCTTTTTTCTTAATTACCCCTGTCGTCAGCATTGCTGTTTTTGTATTTTATCCCCTTCTTCCTCTTCTGGGCGAAACAATGCCCAGTTTGATGTTTCCTGCATTGTTTCTGATACTTATTATTGATGGGGTACTGGATGGGTTTTGGGGTACGGTTGAAGCAGTTTATCTGGCAGATATTACGAGCAAGGCCACTCGCGGAAGCAAGATGGGTTCTTACTGGGGGGTGAGTGGGCTGATAACCGGAGCAGCTATGCTCGGTGCTGGGTTTCTGGGACTATATATTGATTTTCTTACCGCTGCAATTATCGTCGCTTTCATCTATCTCAGTGGCTTCATTATATTGCTTCGCATCAAGGAGATGTAGTTATTCGGGTTCGAGGTTCAGGGGTTCAAGGTTCAAAGTTGGAAAACGATGAGTATAAGCCTCACTTCGTAAAGACCGAAGGCTGAAGGCTGAAGGGGGGCGGGGGACTCCAGACTCCAGACTCTAGACTCTAGGCTCTAGACTCTAGACACCAGACTCTCGACTCTTGACTTCAGCGTGTTCTTATCAGGTGATTCATGGGATAATTGTTAGTGGGGTCATTTTGAATTATCCGGCATAAATGGAGGGCTTATGATGGGGAACGGCAGGCAAGATCGGATTCGTGAATTAATCGAGGCTCATTGGTAACACACCTCTTTTGGCAATCGACTTCATGTTCAGTGGGTGGAAGCGCACGCTCTACGCCAAGGCTGAGAACCTGAACATGACTGGGAGCATCAAGGATCGCATGGCTTTTCATATCCTGGAGAAGGGTTACGCAAGGGGGGTTCTCAATCCTGGCGATTTGATTATTGAGGCTACCAGTGGTAATACGGGCATAGCCTTTGCAGCAATCGGTCGGGCGCTGGGTCATCCGGTGGCCATATTTATGCCGGACTGGATGAGTGAGGAGCGAATCAATCTTATCCGCAGTTTGGGTGCGGAGATAGTCCTTGTGAGCAGGGAGGAAGGTGGCTTTCTTGGCAGCATTCGTCGTGCTGAGGAGTTGGCCGAGACGACGAAAGGGGCTTTTCTTCCCCGGCAGTTCTCAAATGAAGACAATATAGAAGCCCATTACAGAACAACAGGTACTGAGATCTGGTGGCAGTTGAGATTTCAATCTCTCTATCCCAATGCCTTTATTGCCGGTGTAGGGACGGGAGGCACCATAATGGGCACGGGACGTTTTCTCAGGGAGAACTATCCTTCCATTGAGATTCGTCCTCTGGAGCCGTCCAACTCTCCGACATTGTCGACGGGTCACAAAGTTGGTAAGCACCGAATCCAGGGGATATCTGACGAGTTTATCCCGCCTATCCTGGACCTGGTATGCCTGCATGAGGTAATCAGTGTGGATGGCGGTGATGCCATCCTGATGGCGCAAAGGCTCGCCACCGAGTTGGGAATGGGGGTTGGGATCTCGTCGGGTGCAAACTTCCTGGGGGCCTTGATGGTTCAGGAGGAGCTAGGTCGGGATGCGGTTGTAGTTACTGTTTGTTCGGACGACAACAAGAAGTATCTCAGCACCGACCTCTTGCGAGAGGAACCGATAAAGGATAGCTTCCTTGCGCCTCATGTCAAACTTCTGGGGGTTCGAGCGTTCAAGCGAGTATGTCGCACTTGCCGCGACCCACAAGAGTGTATTGATCCAGAGTCGCTGGATATTGCAGAAGAAGTATCTTTGCCCCATTGTCCGGGATGTAGCTGAGCCAGGAATTGAGAACGCCGCTAAACCGAAACCTTCCATTGGGATGATAGATGTCAAGGCGACTGATGCTTCAATTCCCAGGCATCCGACACGATTATCTCTCCGGCGGAATCCACGATCAGGCCGGCGATCGCCAGCGAATTCAGCAGTTCCTTTCCTTTCTCCGGCCCCAATACAAAGACAAGTGTGGTGAGGGCGTCGGCATCGAGGGAATTTCCGGCAACGATGGTGACGCTCATGACTGCATCGGCCGGTTGGCCCGTTTTCGGATCGAGGATGTGATGAACCCTTCTCTCCCCCAGCAAGAAGAACCGTCTGTAATCACCGGAGGTGGCCACTGCTGCGTTTTTAAGATCTATCACCTCAAGCCACTCGTATTCATCGCGCGGATGTTGAATAGCAATTCTCCAGCTTTCAGGCCCAAACCCTCTGATATCCCCCCCGATGTCTACCAGCGCCCGCTCAATGCCGCTTTCCTTTAAGACGGCAATTGCGCGATCCACTGCATAACCTTTGGCGATCCCACCGAGGGTGATCTTCATCCCTTCCTTGAGGAATCTGGCCCTGCCGTTATCCTCATCAAGCTCCAGAGCCCGCCAATCAACCAGTGCAAGCGCCCTGCCCAGCTCGTCGGTGGTCGGAAGCCTCCCCCAGGCTCTCACCCTTTCCATCCACAGATCTAGCAGTGGTTTAACCGTTGGATCAAAGGCTCCGTCTGAGATACTGGCAAAATACAAGCTGCGCTCCAGCACATGAATGGTCTCCGGGGAGAGATACACCCAGGCTCCCCCTGATTGATTCAGGATATAGATCTCGCTGGAATGATCCGTGGCCGACATCAGGTTCTCAATTCTGGAGATTTCATCGAATGCGTCCCCCACGGCGGCCTCCGCCATTTGTGTGTCCTCGTCAATGGCCGTGATCGAAACCACGGTTCCCATGGCCAGGCCCATTCCACGCACCACATTTCCGTCTACTTCTATCTGCGGTCTTTGCGCCCCGATGGGGCCCAGCACCAAACCAACCAGGACGAGAGCCGCCATCGAGCCTGCCACAACCTTGCGGGTTTCACCTCCGAGCCTGGATAAGAGGAATAAAGCGGCGGCCAGGCTGCATTGGAGCGCAAGCATGCTAATCGCCAGGCCCAGTAAACCGAAGGCCCTTCCCAGTACGATTATTCCCACGATTCCGATCCCCAGGGCGAGCAGATGGGAACCGAAAACGACATTGGTCTTTCCTTCGGTATAAAGGCTGGATGTCTTTATCCCCACGAGGGTCGCCGGGATTATCGCCAGCCCCATTATCTGAATAGCGTTCACGCTCCCGGCAAATTCCGGGAAGGCTAGCGGAACAACTAAATACGCGAAGAAGTAGGTAGCCGCAGCCAGTCCAAAGGAAGCGATAACCGCCATTTTTTCAATCTTTTCCGTATTCCTCCGGGCGGCTTTCTCGGATAAGAGGTAGAAGAACATAATTTGAGGTAGTATCCCGAACAGGAGGAAGATGCGGAAGGCGAAGTGGTAATATCCGAGCACTGCCATTCCGAAGAGCTTTCCTATCAGTATCTTGTCGAGGAAGCTCGTAGACACCCTGCTGATGTCGGTTCCCAGAACACCGAGCGTGAATTTGAGAGTTCCCCGGATTTTCCGAAAATCGGGTCTTAAGCGCAGGAGGTGCATAAGAGCCCTGCCACCAAAGAGGAGATAGGCAAGGGCCAGTCCGACCAGGATCCACGTTATTGATCCCCAGAGGAGATAGAAAAGGACCGGGATGAGCAGGCAAAGCAACCGTGTCCCGACCCATGCCCGGAGATAACTTCCGTACTTCCGGCCCGCCAGCTCCAGGTGAACCGTGATCGAAAAAAGCGATAGCCCAATGGTGAGCAAACCGACCGCCGGTTCCAGAACAACTGAGACTGCTATTCCGGCAATCAGACTGAGGATAACAACGACTGCCACCGAGCTGCTCACGAGCTTGCCGTCTTTCTCGGTGGCCAGATGGGTGATTATGGTCTTACCCAGGCCGAAGGTGCAGATGGTTGAGAGGATTGTCGCAATTGATACCAGCCAGATCAAGTGCCCGTAGGCCAGGGGATGGATAAGCAGGGCGAGCAGCAGCCACAGAGCCGTCCCCAGCAAAAGGGCGGCAAGTTGTGCCGACGCCACCCAAACGAGCCCGCGATCCCTGCCGGTGCTCATGTCTTCCATGTGAGACTTTCCAGCGGCAAAATCATCAGGGGTATTCTCCCCCTGACGCATGAACCCCCTCGCCGATAGGAGTTGACCTAACCCCTGGACATTTGCAAAAATCGGTCATATACGCTAAAATAAACTAACTCGTGGGCGATTAGCTCAGCGGCTAGAGCGCTTGCTTCACACGCAAGAGGTCATTGGTTCAAATCCAGTATCGCCCACCATTTTCGATCTATAGGCCGCATAACTCGTAGATACGCCCTATATCAAGGCTCTCCCGCACTATCATGGCAAGCTTGTCGTATTGCTCCTCTCTGGATGGCAGCTCGCTTTGCATTTCGAGTGGCTTTATGTTGTGCAGCAGACCACGTCGAAAGCGTTCATTGTCGAAGAGCCCGTGCAGATAGGTCCCGAATACCTTGCCATCGTGCCCCGTCGCCCCATCGGGGTGACTTACGTCCTCTCCTATCCTTTGGGTAATCTCAAAGGCCGGGGGAGCATCCCCGCCCAGAGTCTGGCCCATATGGATCTCATAGCCTGTCAGATCCTCCCCGGTAAGTCCCCGGAATAAGCCCTCGCCGGTGGCAATCCTTGCCTTCACCTGATGAGTCGTTTTCTGCCCTTCAAATACGGTCACGATATCAAGCAAGCCTAATCCATCGATACTTGTTTGCTCCGACTCGACCCGCTGCGGATCCTCTATCCTCTTGCCCAGCATCTGAAAGCCGCCGCAGATGCCGATAACCGGCGTTCCTGCCCTGGCTTTGCTCAGGATTGCCTCGGCCAGCCCGATCTCCTTAAGATGGGCAAGATCGGCAATGGTACTCTTGGAGCCGGGGATGATTATCAGGTCGGGATTACCGAGCTGCCAGGGAGCGCTTATATAGCGCAGGCGGACCCCTGGTTCCTGCTGCAAAGGCTCGAAATCGGTGGAGTTAGAGATGCGCCGGAGATAGACCACCGCGATATCAATCCCACATTCTCGGTTCCATTCACCCGTCTCCCCCTGATGTATGGAGTCCTCTTCGTTGATCATGATGTGGTGATAGTAGGGCACCACACCGAGAACCGGAATCCCGGTGTGCTCCTCCAGATAATCGAGTCCCGGTTGGAGAATGGAAATATCACCACGAAATTTATTGATGATAAAACCTTTAATCCTCTCCGCCTCCTCCTCCAGCAACACGACGGTTCCTATCAGCGAGGCGAAAACCCCACCCTTGTCGATATCGCCCACGAGGAGAACCGGCGACTGAGCCAGCCTGGCGATGCTCATATTCACCATCTCGAAGCGGAGGAGGTTTATCTCCGCCGGGCTCCCTGCCCCTTCGATGATTACGATGTCGTATTGGGAACGCAGCCGGGCTAGAGATTGTTCGATTATTGGAAAAAGGTCGAGGGTGTGCTTGTAATAGTCGCGGGCGCTTACTGTCATCCTTGGCTTTCCCATGACCACGACCTGCGACTTAGCATCGGCCTCGGGCTTGAGCAGCACCGGATTCATATCAACGGCAGGCTCGATCCCGGCAGCTTCGGCCTGTACCACCTGGGCCCGTCCCATCTCCCGACCGTCTCTGGTCACAAAGGAATTCAGCGCCATGTTTTGTGACTTGAAGGGTGCTACCCTGAAACCATCCTGATGCATGATGCGACACAGGGCGGCGACGATGATGCTCTTCCCAACCGAGGAGCCGGTACCCTGGATCATCAGCGTCTTGGCCGTCATACCTCTATCCTTTCACCTTCATCGGAATGCCGGCGACCATGAAATAGACTTCACCGGCATATCGGGCAATCAGTTGGTTGGCTCTTCCCAGGAGGTCACCATACGCTCGCCCCAGTTTGCTCTCCGGCACCAGGCCAAGTCCGACCTCGTTAGAGACGATGATGAAGGTCGCACTCGTCTCTTGCATGAATTTAGCCAGCGTTTCCATTTCCGTCATCACTCGACCGCCGGCATCTTCGGTCTCGCCCGACTTTGAAAGCCCACGTTCTTCGCCGAGCATGAGATTAGAGACCAGCAAAGTGAGGCAATCGATGAGCACCACCTCGGCATCGCCGATCCGCCCGGCAATCCCCCGTGCCAGATTCGTAGGGGTCTCCAGTGTTTGCCAGGAGCGGGGACGTGCGCGCTGGTGCTCCGCGATACGTGTCTTCATTTCTTCATCGAGGGCCTCAGCGGTGGCAACGAATAGAACCTTGTTGCTGATACGGCCAGCCAGATCCAGGGCATAGCGGCTCTTCCCGCTGCGCACTCCGCCCAGTATAAGGATATGCTTTCTATTCAAAGCCAATGCCTCGTCATCTATATCTTACCGCAAAATGACGGTTTTTGAAACTCCTCTTCTTGTTTACCAGCCCCGGAAAAGCTATACTTAAGAGGGGAAATGTATCAGGATACCATCGCGGCCATCTCCACCCCTATTGGCGAGGGCGGGATCGGGATCGTCCGTCTGAGCGGGCAGGAGGCTTGCTCGATTGCGACAAAACTTTTTGGCAAGTCTCTCCCGGACCGCCGTCTGGTCTATGGGCACATATTCGACCCCGAGACCTCGGAGGCGGTCGATGAGGTTCTGGTGGCCTATATGGCTGCTCCCCATACCTATACCCGCGAGGATATCGTAGAGATCAACTGCCATGGCGGGATTGTTCCTCTGCAGCGTATACTGGGACTCACACTTAAGCTTGGAGCCCGGCTGGCTGAGCCGGGCGAGTTCACGCTGAGGGCATTCCTGAACGGCCGGATCGATCTCTCACAGGCGGAGTCGGTTCTGGACATCGTGCGGGCCAGGACGCAGTCCAGCCTCCGCCTGGCGGTGGAGGGCTTGGGAGGGAGGCTTTCACGGCAGATCAGGTCGATACGAAACGAGTTGCTATCGGTACTGGCCTACCTCACCGCCAGAATCGATTTCCCCGAGGACGAGATCGAGGAACAGGATGCCCTGCGGCCAATCAAGAAAGCACATCTCGAGCTGGATGAACTCATCGAGGGGGCCGATGCCGGAATTGTCTATCGTCAGGGCGTGCGGACTGCGATCGTGGGGCGGCCCAACGTGGGAAAGTCGAGCTTATTGAACCGGCTGTTACGGGAGAGCCGGGCGATCGTGACCCCTATCCCCGGCACCACCCGCGACACACTGGAAGAGGTAGTGAACTTAAAAGGAGTGCCCTTCGTTCTCACCGACACCGCAGGGATCACTCACAGCGAAGACGTGATCGAGACCCTGGGTGTGGAGCGGAGCCGTAAGGCCGTTGAGCAATCATCGCTTGTCCTGCTGGTAACTGATGCCGGCGAGCCGCTTAATGCCGCCGATTTCGAGATCATCGAGCTTCTCGATGGCAGAACAGTCCTGGTGGTGGCCAACAAGTGTGACCTGCCGGCTCAGGCCGATTTGAGGAGTCTGCCCTGGCCGATCGTCCGCACCTCGGCGCTCACCGGGGAGGGAATGAGCGCGCTCGAAACGAGGATGGCGGATATCGCCCTCGGAGGCAAAGTAGTAAGTCCGGACGCCTTTCTGGTTACCAATATCCGCCACAAAGAAGCACTAGGACGGGCGGCCCAACATTTACGTCAGGCTGAAGAAAGCCTTGATGGCAACATGCCCGATGATTTCGTTACCATCGATCTCACTGCTGCCTTAGATGCCCTGGGGGAGATCACCGGAGAGACGGTCAGTGAGGAACTCCTGGACATGATATTCAGCCGGTTTTGCATCGGCAAGTAGGAAGGAGAGTGGCAATGTCTGCAGGGAAAATCCTGATAGTAGAAGACGAAGAGACCCTGCTTGAGGTGCTGCGTTACAACCTGGATAAAGAGGGGTATACCGTGGTCACCGCAGCCGATGGCATTCAGGCGCTGAACTCGGCGCGCTCCGAGTCGCCCGACCTCATCATCCTCGACATCATGCTGCCCCAACTTGACGGTTTTGAAGTCTGCCGAATCCTGCGCAAGGACATAACCGTGCCCATCATTATGCTCACCGCCAAAGAGGAGGAAATCGACAAGGTGCTCGGCCTGGAACTGGGTGCCGATGACTATATGGCCAAGCCCTTCAGCATGCGTGAATTCAAGGCCCGGGTCAAAGCCATACTGCGCCGCGCCGCAGCACAATCCAAACCCGGAGAGGCGAGTGTGATAAGGATAGCTGACCTGGCGGTAGATCTCGGCAAACACCAGGTATCTATCGGTGAGGCTAGCGTGAGTTTGACGCCCAAGGAATTCGACCTGCTTGCCTACCTGGCCGGCAACAAGGGGCGGGTCTTTTCACGGGAGCACCTCTTGGAACGAGTTTGGGGCTACGACTACGTTGGGGATACCCGCACCGTGGATGTGCACATTCGCTGGCTTCGGGAAAAGCTAGAGACCGAGCCGTCAAAGCCCAGGCGACTGATAACCGTCAGAGGTACAGGCTACAAGATCGAAGGTTAGTATGTTTGGCAGCATCAAATGGCGGATAGCGATACCTTATAGCTTGCTCATCTTGGTCGGCATGAGCATACTGGGGTTCTATCTGGCCGACACGGGGATCGACCGCTCCATTGTCGTCCTGGCAATGGGCCTCGCCACGCTGTTTTCCATCCTGGTGGCGCTCTTTATTGCCAGAGCCATCACCAGACCCATAAAGGCAGTCACGCAGGCGGCGAAAAGGATAACATCGGGAGAGATGGATCAGAAAATCCATGTGGCGACAGGGGATGAATCCGCCGAACTGGCGCATGCCTTTAACGAGATGACCGAGGGTTTTAGAGAGATGATGGGCGCTCTCTCCACTGAGAGGAACAGGCTGGCGGCAGTACTCTCCACCATGGCCGATGGCGTATTGATGGCTGACGCCGAGGGGAACGTTCTCATGGTAAACCCGGCAGCGGAAAGACTTTTCGGCTTCGAAGAAAAGGCGGCCATCGGACATCCCCTGATAGAAGCAGTCCCCGACCACGAGATCAGCGACACGCTGCAATCATGCCTCAAGAGCCGACAACAACAAGCAGCACAGATCGAGTCAAGGGGTCGATTGCTGAGAGTTATCGCTTCTCCGATCCTGGACAATGGTGCAAGTGGTGCTTTGCTCATATTCCAGGACCTCACCGAGGTCCGGCGCTTCCAGACGATGAGGCAGGAGTTCGTAGGCAATATCTCGCACGAACTGAGAACACCTCTGGCGTCGATGAAGGCCGTCCTGGAGACCCTTAACGAGGGGGCGATTGATGACCGCCAGATAGCCAAGGATTTTCTGACCATGATGGGCGGCGAGGTTGACCGTATGACTCAGTTGGTACGGGAACTGGCGGAACTATCGCGGATCGAGACGGGGCAAAATGAGTTGGAGATAGCTCCGGTAGACCTGAACTCGCTAATTGACCAGGCCATAACCAAGCTCAAGCCACAGTCAGAAAGAAAGCAGATCGATATCTTGAGGCAGTCCGATCCTGCACTGCCGGTGATCCCGGCGGAGGAAGAACGAATAGAGCAGGTGTTGACCAATCTACTCCATAATGCCATCAAGTTCACGCCGCCGGGCGGCAGGATTATTATCTCGGCTAAGTCGGAGGACGATGGCGTCTTGGTCGCCGTGGAGGATACGGGTGCCGGCATCCCGGCGGAGGATCTACCGCACGTTTTCGAGCGCTTCTACAAGGCGGACAAGGCCCGTTCCAGTGAGGGTACCGGACTCGGGCTGGCGATTGCCAAACACATAATTCAGGCTCATGACGGGAATATTTGGGCCAGGAGCGAAGAGGGTCGGGGCTCCACTTTCAGTTTCAGGCTGCCGGCTATAAAGGGATAACAACTTGGTACAGGTTCCGGCCCGAATAGTTTCACGGACGCGGGTAATGCCCGCGGTTTATCTCATCTGGGTTGAGGCTCCGGATATCACAGCGGAAGCTCGACCGGGACAGTTCGTCACCCTTCGCTGCGGGGACCATCTTCCGCTGCGTCGACCATTGAGCATTCATAGAACCGATGGCAGAAAGCTGGCGCTGCTCTTCGCCGTGGTAGGACAGGGGACCGAATGGCTCTCAGGCCGCTTGGTGGGCGAGTATGTGGATCTCCTGGGTCCGCTGGGGAACGGGTTCAGTATCCATCATGGCTCACAGAAACTGCTCTTGATTGCCGGAGGAATCGGCATCGCTCCTCTAGTAGCCCTGGCCGAGGAGGGCGTGGACGCTGGTCTTTCGGTGAAATTGGTGATCGGTGCAGAGACCGCCTCTAAACTCTATCCCGAGGACTTCATCCCCGGAGGAGTGGAAGCCATTTGCGTCACTGATGACGGCTCAGCGGGAGGGAGGGGTGTGGCGACTGATTTTCTGCCTCCCCTTGCGGATTGGGCCGACCAGATATTTGCCTGTGGGCCGATGCCTATGTATCGCAGGATGGCAGAGATGGGACTGGGCGACAAGCCGGTGCAGGTCCTTCTGGAGCAGGTGATGGGCTGCGGAATAGGGGCCTGCCGCGGCTGTGCGGTGATGACCAGGCAGGGAATAAGGCTGGTCTGTCGGGACGGCCCCGTATTCCGGCTGGGGGAAATCATCTGGGAAGAGGTGAAGGAGCCTGGGGTAAACAGGCTCACAAGATGGGCCTGACTATGATCGATTGATCCCTGTTGGGGCCTACGGAGATCAGATCAACCGGACAGCCAACCAGCTCCTCGATTCTTTTCACATACTGCCGGGCTTCCCGGGGAAGATCATCGAAGTTGCGGATATGATGTGTGGATGTCTGCCAGCCCGGCATCTCCTCCCAAATGGGGCGGCATTTCTCCAGGGTGGCAAAGTTGGGAGGGGGGTTGTCCAGGACAGTGCCCTCAAGCCCATAGCCGGTGCATATCTTGATCGTGGGCAGGGTATCAAGGATATCGAACTTGGTGAGGGCTGTCCCGGTAAAACCGTTCAGTCGAGCGCTGAAACGTGTAGCTACTCCATCGAACCAGCCGCAGCGTCGAGGACGGCCCGTGGTGGTGCCATATTCTTTGCCCCTTTCCCGCATCATGTCTCCGGTAGCATCTCTTAGCTCCGTTGGCATGGGGCCACCGCCTACCCGAGTAGTATATGCTTTGTATACCCCGATGATCTTGTCAATCTGCAGGGGGCTTATCCCTATTCCCAGGCAGGCACCGCCGGCTGTGCAAGAAGAAGAAGTCACATAGGGATAGGTGCCGAAGTCGATATCCAGCATGGTTCCCTGGGCACCCTCAAGGAGAACGGTATCGCCCTTTTCCAACGCCTCATTCACCATCAGACTCGTCTCCCGTATGAATGGGAGCAGGCGGTCAGCATAATTGCAGTACTCCTGATAGATTTCGTCGAAGGAGAGAGGACTAGCCCCAAAGACCCTGCTTATAATCGTATTCTTGTGATTTAGAATAGCGCGAAGTCGCCTCCGGAACAAATCTTTGTCCAGCAGATCACCAAACCTGATTCCCAATCGTGATACCTTATCAGCATAGGCCGGGCCTATTCCCAACCTGGTAGTGCCTATGGCACTCTTGCCCCGAGCATCCTCTTCCAGTGCATCGAGTAATAGATGATAGGGCATGATCAAATGAGCCCGGTCGCTGATGAAAAGCCGGCTGACGTCAATGCCACGCCCCTGGAGAGTCTCGATTTCACTGATCAGAACACGGGGATTGATCACCACGCCGTTGCCGATCAGGCAATCCACATGGGAGTGGAAGACGCCCGAGGGTATCATGTGCAACCCGAATTCGCCAAACTCGTTTACTACGGTATGCCCGGCATTGTTTCCGCCGGAAAAACGTGCCACAATGCTGGCCTTTTCCGCCAGAAGGTCAATAAGTTTTCCCTTCCCCTCATCCCCCCACTGCCCCCCGATGATAGCAATTGCTGGCATATGCCCACCTCTCTAGAATCGCTTACTTTGAAGCCATCAAGAGTATAGCATCCTATGAGTTGGATGACAAGAGGAAAGGCTGGTAATCTCCCTTCTTAAATGACGGACTCCTGCCATCGCCGGGGATGATCAGCGTTGCCGGCAGACCGTTGAAGGGGTGAGGGTAGACACAGACCTCGGCGCCGTAGACTGCCTTGATATGCTGCGCGGTAATCACCTGCGTTGGCGAGCCCTCGGCATGGATACCTCCCCCATTGAGCATTATGAGCCGGTCACAGTATTGAGCGGCGAGATTCAGGTCGTGCAGGGCAGCTACTGCTGCCAGGTCATGCTCCAGACAGAGGTCTTTAACGAGATCGAGTGTTTCGACCTGATAGTTGATATCTAAATGGGCGGTGGGCTCGTCGAGGAGAATAAGTTTCGGCTGCTGAGTCAGCGCCCTGGCGATGGTCAGACGCTGCCTCTCGCCGCCGGAGAGTTCACCGACCCTTCGTTCGGCAAAGGGCTGGGTCTTGGTTATCTCCATTGCTTGCCATGCAATATCGAAGTCACTCCGGCTTTCATAACGAAGCAGCCCCAGGTGAGGGGTTCTGCCCATGAGCACGATCTCAAAGCCGGTAAAGGCCTCGGGCAGAGTGGCTGTCTGAGGCACCACAGCGACGAGGGAGGCCAGTTCGCCCCGGCTGATATGGGCTATATCTCGTCCGTCGATGAAGACACGCCCGTTCTTTGGGGTAAGCAGATAGCAGATGCCTTTGATTAGGGTTGATTTCCCCGATCCATTTGGCCCGACAATGCCAAGCATTTCGCCCCGTGCAACAGAGAGGCTGATGTCACTGAGGACTGTGTGCTTTCCATAGCCGAGAGTGATGTTTTGTGTCTGCAACATTATTATTTCCCGGAGCGTAGAGCGACCTTTTTCGGGTCGCTACGTAACGCAACTTTAGAAAACCGCCCTCTTTTTGTGGCGCAGTAGATAGAGGAAAAACGGCGCTCCAAAAAAGGCGGTTATCACCCCCACCGGTATCTCAGTGGGCGCCAGCATCGTTCGTGCCGCCGTATCAGCCAGGATTAAGAAACCAGCCCCAGCAAAGGTAGTCAATGGCAGCAAGAAGCGGTGGTCAGGTCCCCAGATGAGGCGCACCGCGTGGGGGACGATGATGCCCACAAATCCAATAGTCCCCACAAAGCTGACTGCGGCGGCAGTGATGAGAGTTGCCGCCACCAGCAAAATCAACTTGACACGCTCGACGTTAATTCCCAGTTGCTGTGCCTGTTCCTCGTCCAGTTGCATCACATTTAGTGGTCGGGCATAAAGCCAGATGAATACCACCCCGATGACACAGGGCGCAGCAATCATCCATACTTGCTCCCAGTTGCTCAGGGAGAATCTTCCCATAAGCCAGGCGATTATGCCGTGCAATCTCTCCCCTGAAATAATCATTAAGTAGGAAGTGATTGAGCCGAGAAAGGCACCCAGAGCTACACCGGCCAGAATAAGAGTGGTTACCGGTAGGGTCTTGCCCACCCTGGCTATGGAATAGACGACGGCCACCGCCATCAGGGCACCGACAAAGGCCAGCGCGGGGATGAGACTAAGGCCGGCCACTGACCAGGGGAGAAGGAATCCAACCACCGCGCCCAGGGCCGCCCCCTGGGCTACCCCGATGAGATAGGGATCAGCCAGAGGGTTACGAAACAGCCCCTGATAGGTAGCCCCGGCCACGGCCAGGGCCGCACCGACCAGGCCTGCCAGCATCACCCGGGGCAGGCGAATATCAAGAATGATCGTCTCCGTGGCATCCGGCCAAGCATGGATATCTGTAAAGGGCAACTGGGAAACCAACACCTCCCATATAGTGCCAATGGGAATGTGGGTGCTTCCCATCGCTGAAGCAACAACCATAACCACTCCCAGAAGCAGTGCCAGCCCGGCAATGCTGTACAGCCGGGTTCGCCAGCGAGGCGAATAGGCTGGGGTAGCTTCCGGCAGCGGCATGGTCGTAGTATCAGGCGGGTTGAATGATGTCATCGTTACTCCTGGAAAAGTTCGGGCTGGAGAAGTCCGGCCAATTCTTCCAGGGCATCAACCAGCCTTGGTCCCGGGCGCTGGAATGGATCTTCCTCAACCAGGTATACCCGGTCTTCCATTCCTGCTGTGGTTGCTGCCAAACGGGGGTCATCCTTTACTCCGGCTGCGCCGTGAGTGGCGATAATCACCTGGGGATCTCGGGCAATGACCGTTTCCAGATCAATAACCGCCCAGTCGGCGAGGTCATGAGCAATGTTTTTCCCCCCGGCTTTAATGATCAGGTCATTTGCGAAGGTTCCTGATCCAGCGACCCATAGCGGGTCATGCCAGACTAGATGTAGAACCCGTGGTCTTTGCTCATCAGTCAGAAGCTGTGTTCTGGCAGTTATTGCCTCGATTCTCTCCTTGAGATCGGTAACCAGCCGGATGGCCTCCTCACTCTTGCCGGTGATTTCCCCGACTAAGGCAATATTAGCAAGTACCCTACCCAGGGTCTTTGGCGCCAGGACAAAGACAGTTATGCCGACCTCCTCCAGGGCGGCGATTCCATCCGGATGGTGAATGCCAGCGGCCAGCACCAGGTCTGGCTCACGGGCGACCACCCTCTCCAGATCGAAGGGAACAAAACCACCCACCTTAGGTATATCCAGAGCCGCCTCAGGGTAATTGCACCACTCGGTCACCCCGACTATCCTATCCCCAAGACCGAGGGCAAAGAGGATTTCGGTATTACTCGGGGCAACGGAAACAATCCTTTGCGGGATTTTTTCGATGGTTACCGTTCTTCCCAGGTCGTCGACAAATGTACGGGGCACAGGTTCCACAGGCTCGACCGGCCTGGGGCACGCACCTGCTAGGGCAAGCGTCAGGATGAGGGTAAGAGCGATCAGGATTCTTGTCCAGTGTCCGTTCATTATAGCCTCCTTTCTACTGGATGTTGAACTTCTTCGGTGTTTTACCGATGCACCGGTCAGCCTTTTCAACGGCTAGAACATGTCTCTATCACCCCCCTTCAAATAGAAATCCCCGCCTCCAGGGCGGGGATTTCCGACAAAACTAAAATCCTTCCCTCCCCTCGGAGGCGTTGAGATCGAATCAGAGGCTGGCGTTCTGGCTTCCCCTCAGCAGGGGTCACAGTGGCGGGGCCGCGCCGGATTCGCACCGGACTTGCTCTCCATTTCAGCCCTGGCTCATGCTCGGGCACCTCTGTCAAGCTATTCAATTGTAGATTACTATATATTATATTAGCAGTATCATCATCTCTTGTCAAGCGGAAGCACGGCAAGAACCGGCGGAGGCACTCCCCAGAGGTAGTTGCCCTCAAACATCATCGAACTAGGCTAACCACAACCATTGGTTGTAAGCCAGCAGAGAGACAAGAATAAGCACCCAAACCTCAGCTACTTCATTTATAGCCCCGTAGGTGTCACCAGTAAGACCAGAAAACTTACGCTTAAAATAGGTTCCCATGGCTATCACTATAACCCAGATGCCCGCCATTATAGCTAAGCCTGCCAGTTGGGCTAAAACCACAGTTGCTGCCAAAGTTACCAGTGTGGCTAAAGTAAGCATCTGCCAATTAGCTTTCTGCTTGAATGACTTGCCCAGACCTGATGGCTGGGCAGCGGGATAGGCGAAGCCGGCATAGACCATTGTCCACCGACTTATTACCGGCATAAGCACCAGGGTCGACATCAGTAAAGGTTCAGGTAGGCTATTTAGTGAGATATACTTGACCAACAATAGGCAGCAGATGCCGACAACACCAAAAGCGCCCACCCGACTGTCACGCATTATTTCCCATCTTTCCTGCGGAGTCTTGTGACCAGCGATACCGTCGCAGGTATCAACAAAGCCATCAAGGTGCAATGCGCCACTAATCACCACCAAGCAAACAATCAGCAGTACATTTACTACAGCCGAAGGTAGGATAAGACTCAAAAGCCAACTCAAACCAGCTAAAATAAGACCAATTATGATACCGACCACAGGGTAGTAACCCATCGACCGTCCTATTTCGTCCGGCCTAACCTCACGTGGCGAGGGTATGGGTATAATGGTTAGAAACCGTATCGCGGCCAGCAACGCCAACTTGTCACTCTTCCTTCTCTGATACCGCAGCCTCGGCAAAGGTGGCCATCTCAGCCAGCACCCTGGCTGAAGTCTCAACCAGAAATATTCCCAGGGCGGCACCGGTGCCCTCACCCAGACGCATGTCCATGCTGAGCAACGGCTTAAGCCCAAGATGTTCAAGCAATAACCGATGACCTGACTCAGCGGAAAGATGGGCGGCAATAAGGTAGTCCTTTAATCCTGGTGCCAGGGCAGTAGCAATGAGGGCGGCTGCCCCTGAGATAAAGCCATCGATAACTACCGGGATGCGGTGAGCCGCCGCTCCGAGCATCACCCCGGCTAAGCCGCCAATCTCAAATCCACCTACCCTGGCCAGCACGGTTAAAGGCTGTTCAGGGTCAGGGCGATTTACCTCCAGAGCCCTCTTAATTACCTCCACTTTATGAGCAAGCTGTTCATCAGTTATGCCGGTACCGCGGCCGGTAACCCTGGTCACTGGTTTCCCAGTCATAACGGAACAGATAGCGGCACTGGGGGTGGTATTCCCAATGCCCATATCGCCGGTGCCGACTATATCCAGACCCTTAGCCACCTCGTCTCTTACTATTTCAATCCCACTCTCTACTGCGGTTATTGCCTGCTCCTCAGTCATCGCCGCACCAGTCGCCATATTCCGGGTGCCAGGGGCAACCTTTCTGGATACTAAATGAGGGTTGGGCGTTAGCTCGGATGCCACCCCCATATCTACCACAATAATTCTGGTGCCGACCTGGCGGGCAATCACATTTATCCCGGCTCCGCCACCGAGGAAATTATAAACCATCTGAGTGGTAACCTCTTGCGGCCAGTTGCCGACCTTCTCTGCTAATACCCCATGGTCACCAGCCATAGTAATAATCGCTTTGTGCCTGATTTGAGGCCTAGGATTACCTTGAATACCAGCGAGTTTAATGGATAATTCCTCCAGCCTACCCAGGCTGCCCTGCGGTTTGGTCAACATGTCCTGCCGGGCTTGAGCCTGAGCCATTGCCTCTTGATCCAGTGGTTTTATCATTCCGATCGTATTGGACAGAAGTTCCGACATCCTATTCCTCCTTCTTATTTAGTTATTGAACATCCCGGCTTCTTTTCTATATCATTATCGTTAATTCATAGCCCAGCCTCCTTTTCAAGAGAATGTGACGATGGCTTTCAGTCCTTCGCGATTTGCCACATACCCCATGCCCTCCTGTATCTCACTCAGCGAGAGCCGCTTTGTGATAAGCCTGGCAACCGGCACCGTGCCCGAAGCTATCAGTCTGAGCGCCGCTGAGTTCTGGGCAGCAGTAGAGCCATAGGCACCAACGATGGTGAGTTCCTTATAGTGAGTCAGATTTGTATCGAGAAGAATTTGAGCCGTCTCCGGGGGCAACCCAGAAAAGAGACAGAGCCGCTCCCGGGGTGCGGCTCTCAACTACCACCCCGGCAACTTCATGCCCCAGTGTGCGTGGGTAGTGCACATCCCGGTAACCGCGCTGGAACATCTTTACATCGGTACTGCAGATGGAGCATGCCTGAGTTTTCATAAGAAGACCGCCATCTGGGCATAGTGGCATTGCCACTTCGTCTAGCATCAGCCGCCCGGGGGCTTCCATGATAGCCGCTTTCATAAGTTACCCCTCCAATAAACACAAAAATCCCTAAACCAAACTCGGTTTAGGGATTTACCATCTCCCTCAGCCCTTTCCTCCGGGGCTTAATCAACTTGTTGGCAGGTCTTCTGGCTCTTAGGTCACCCTACTCCTTGACGCCTTCCCATTTCGCTCAGGCGAAACAGTGGCACTATGTCAAGTTTCGTCCCTAATCACAGCGGCGGGACCGCACCCGACTTTCACGGGTTTCCCTTTTAAGCTTCTGTTTCAAAGCACCGACAAGTTCTCTTATTAAAGAGTCAAATATAGCTTATCAAATAAGTTAGAATTTGTCAAATCCCTTGCTGTGTGTTCAGCCATAAGTTCGGACATCTCCCTGAACCATTCTGCTATTTTCTCATCTCTTTAAACTCGTCGCCCGCAATTGCCTATAACGTGATTGGCAGACACTCAGT
This sequence comes from Dehalococcoidia bacterium, assembly GCA_023271485.1. Lineage (GTDB taxonomy): Bacteria > Chloroflexota > Dehalococcoidia > SZUA-161 > SpSt-899 > BS503. The sequence continues at coordinate 29,704 of JALPXT010000001.1, forward strand.
GCCCTGAGGGGATTGAGCAAAGCGTAGTGTATGCCGTGTTAACCGAAGTTCGCCCGCTCCTCCGCTTTGTTCTTATATGAGCTTTGATTGGTGTAGATGTATAGCTGCTCAATGGCCAGTTCTACGATGGCTCGGGTGACGAAAAGGCTGCTTAGATCATAGAGGTCAACAATACGGCGCTTTGCCTCAGCCAGCGAAATATATCCCATGCGGTAAGCTCTAACCACCATACCCAAGGATCCCACCGGGGTCAAGCTCAAGCGTTTCGCTGCCTCTCGCACGGCTAAGTCATCAGTCAACAGAATTGGCACACCTATCTGCCGACAAAGATATAGGCATTCACATTCCCCAGCATGTAGCTCTTCCAGGCTGTTCTCCACTATGAACTGGGTGACTTCTGCTTGAAGCAGGGTATGCGGTTGCACATTGCTCAATCTCAAAACATCCGCTTGGGAAGTTCGCCCTTGTTCAACGGTCTCCAGCCACACAGCATCTGGGATGTGCAAGGTCTCGAAGATGCGTAGAAGTGGGAGGCAGTCAATCTCGCAAAGGTGGATAAGCGGGCCGGCATCAGATACGGCACTTATTCCTCCAGTGCCCACGCCAGATCCTCCATCATTGCCTCGTGCTGACGCTCCGCCAGTTCGACCCAGTCAATCCCCACGGATTTAATGGCCTCATCCCGGGAAATCTCGTGCCGCAGGTAGCGCCCTAAGATATGCTCTCGCCACAATTGCCGTAGGCCGATTTGAAAGGCCCTCGTTAGTACTTCAGCCTCTGGCTTCTTGGTCTCACGGGTGAGCGATTCCAGATAAGTTAATGTGCTTTCCATAGCGCTTTCCCTCCAAATCTCTTTTCTCCGCCTCTCTCACTAAAATATCAGTCCTGCTGATGCTTCAAGCTATTCAATTGTACTTTGCTATACGCTACATTAGCAGTATCATCATTCTTTGTCAAGCGGAAGCATGGCAAAAACCGGCGTGGGCACTCAGCATTGGCTAAGGTTCAGAGATGAGTTCGGGCATCTCCCTGAACCATTCTACTATTTTCTCATCTCTTTAAACTCGTCGCCCGCAATTGTCTATAACGTGATCGGGCTTGGAGCAGTGCGAAGCACTTGGGGAACGAAACGAAGCCGCAAAGCCCGTGTTATCTGAAGTCCCAGTCGTTGTAAAGACAGTTACATCCTTGTCGCCTATGGCTTCTGCGGAAGTGGACGCTGACGTATCCAACCGCGCCCGATTACAGTGAACTGTCCGTCAAGTGTGATGTGATCTACCTCGAGTAGCTTGATGAAGCGTTCTGCCGGTTCATCCGGAGTGATGGGGGCAAGCCGAAAATATGCGACACCGGCTGGAGAGGGCAGGCGACGGCGGTAAATTAGCTCGCCGTAGTCGCGGTCGAAAGTTAAGATGATGCGTTGTTCTCCGTGAACTCGTGATAAGACGGATTCATCCTTCGCGCCGGGGGAATCTTCGATGATGCTGGCAATATCATAGCCGGCAACACGTAGACGACGAACGCTTGCTACCGGCACATCCTCGTTCGCCAGGAACTGCATCAGTCGGCTCCAACGGGTGTGAGGACGAATAGCGCTTCTTCATGCATACATTCTGCTGCAAAGGCAAACACGGCCCGCAGGCTTTGCGGCGTGAGAGTGGGATAATTGTCCAGAACCTGCTTCTCGGTCCAGCCGGCTGCAAATAGGCCAAGAAGAAATTCAACGGAAAGCCGCGTGCCTTTGACCACTGGTTTGCCTGACAACACTTCCGCATCAGAGTGAATGTACTCTCTCCAGTTCATTAACTTTCCCTCCTAATCACAGCTCGGAATTTGTAGTCTGGAATTTCAGAAAACGTCTTGCGGATAAAAGAAGTTGCCGAAGGCAATTTGGGGGAATCTTTGATTCCCATTTTATCCGCTGTTTCCTCTAGGCATCGCTTGATAATATTCTTTACTTATTCGCTTAACAATGTTCTCTATTCCTACATAAAAATTTAGTAAAAATGTTCCTATGGCTGCTTTTTGGACATTATTTATTTTATCTGAGTCCAAATTATTCTTAAGAGATGCCAAATCTTTTAAGACTTGTTCTACTGCGTCTATCTCATCTGATACATCTGCTTTTAATTGCTCATACCTTTTTTGCATATATCACTCTCCCTTTTTCCAAAATGCGTTTAGAGAAATGTTCTCTTGCATCCTCTAAGGGAATCAGGTCTACTTCACTATCTACCACACCTAAAATCTTACCATACATCTCGAAAAACTTTTCTGGCTTAACCCCCTTTACTGCTATATCAATGTCCTGCGCTGATTCAACCCCCTCAAGACAGGAACCGAATAATAACACTTTCTCGGCACCAAATTCCTCACTAATATCGACAATCTTATCTAACTCTCTTTTTAATACCTCTTTTTCCATTTATTCATCACCTCACAAATAGCTGTCAAAATTTCAGATAACGTTCCCAGCATAAAAGAAGTTTTTGCGAAGCAACAATTTGGGTGAGTGCCGTAGGGCGAACCTTTTACGTAACTTTTGTACAAATAGTCGGGAAAACATCGAAAAAATGAAATTTCGCTGGGGTAGGTTTCCGAAGTGATTATATTGCCACGGCTTTACTCCGATGGCTGCAGTCACTGCGTCTGTAAATCCGAAGTATTTTGTTGTACATTGGTACTATCTGAGGATTTTCCTCAACAAGGAGGTGTACCAATGGACAGCATTACCAAACGCTACGGGCTTGCCAATTTCGATGATTTCTCCATCACCGGGTTCCTTGTCCCCACCGGGCACTAT
>JALPXT010000010.1 GCA_023271485.1 Dehalococcoidia bacterium
TAAACTTCAAGCAGTAGTAAAAGAAGGACTGTCAAGAATTACAAGAAAGCATTTTCCCTTCGATGAAACATTTATTCTGGCAATGGCCGAAGGGGCGATTGTGTGGGACTTGCCAAAGACGATTACGGTTTTGAAGAATATTCAGGAGTTTATCAATGCTAAAAAAGTACTCGACTTAGGAGGGGGACATGGACTCTATGCGATAGCTTTTACTCGAGTAAATCCAAATCTTAAAGCGTATGTTTTTGACTTTCCATATGTGATAGAAAATGTAGCAAAGCATATTGTTTCTAATGTGGAGAAGGTTGATTTCATTGCCGGGGACTTTACAAAAGATAACATAGGTTCAGGTTACGATATTGTATTTACATCTGATTTTCTCTACCCGCACGGAAATACTAAGGAGCAAATGAAAAACAATTTAAACAAAATCCATTTAAGCCTCAACGACGGTGGTTTAATAGTTTCAAAGCATGGACATATAGATGCCCTATATAAGGATGCTACGGCAGCACACTACGATCTGTTGTTTTCGATAGTAGGGGGAGCTGATTGGAGATATTCAACCGGTGAATTTTGTGAAATACTTAAAGATAGTGGGTTTTCGCTTGTTCAGGTGCATGATATAAGCACTTCCTTTAGCCCTTCCCGGATAGTAATCGCTAAAAAGAGAAGTGCCTAAGGGAGGGAATTGTTTCTGGAGAATATGCCCACAAAGAACCGGGTCGGAGTGAGCCGAAGATAAAGGATATAGGCGGAAAACAGTTTGTGTTTCGAGGAGGCGAAATTTTGAAAACAGTCAAAAAAGCGATGGTATTTGTAATCAGTATTGTGCTGTTGGGTGTCATACTATCAGGTTGCACCGGACAATAGGCCAAAGAGGTAAAAGCTGCCCGACAAGAACTGACGGTCGGGATAAGTACCGATGTGGAGCATTGGTACTTGGACAAGTTCCCCGGTGGCGACGCCAGATTCGTGTGGTCGCAGATTTACGAAACCTTGGTGCGAGTGGATCCGGCTTTAAAGATGCAACCGGGATTGGCGGAATCCTGGGAAACCCCCGATGACGGAAAAACCTGGCTGTTTCACTTGAGAGAGGGGATAAGCTTCCACGATGGAACGCCGTTCAACGCGGCAGCCGTGGTATTCTCATACGGTGATGGAGCCTATGTCAGAACTACCGTTCTGAGAGCGGTGGAGTATGTAGAGGCCGTTGACGAACATACGGTAATCGTCCTTAAAAAACCCATGCCGTTGCCGCTCTACCTTACCCATGTGGCTTGGCCGGTCATGAGTCCGACCAGCGTGGACGATCAGGGCGAATTTGTGAAACCGGTAGGAACCGGGCCGTTCGAATTTGATCACCAGGTCGACGAGCAAAAGATTGTGCTGGTCAGGAACGATGCCTACTGGGGAGAGAAGCCGGCTCTGGAAAAAGTCACCTTCAGGGTCGTGCCAGATGCTACTACCCGGGTAATGGCCTTGGAACGTCAGGAAGTTGACATGATTATAAAAGTGCCGGAGGCCGAAGTTTCCAGGTTGGATGGAGAGCCGGATATCGTAGTGTACCGGAGATTGACCACTTTTACTGATTTTCTGCAGTTTAACTGTCAAAGAACGCCATTCAATGATCTGGCGGTGAGGATGGCGGTGGCCTATGCCGTTGATACCGAGCAGATAGTGGCTAACGTTTTGGAGGGCATTGGAGAACCGGCCAAGGGGCGTCCTTTCTCACCGGTCACGATGTATGCCAATCCTGATCTGGACTTGTACGAAGCTAATGTTGAGCGGTCCAAAGAGCTGTTGTCGGCAGCCGGCTGGCAAGACATCGACGGCGATGGCTTGCGGGAGAAGGACGGCGAGGTCCTCAAAGCGACCCTCCTGCTGGCCAGGGGCGCCTGGGCGCCGCGCCATGCTTCAATAGCGGAGGTAGTTCAGGGAGCTTTGCGTGAGGTGGGAATGGAGGTGGATATCCAACTGTTGGACGGCGGAGCTATGCAAAAACTGGAAACGGCCGGTGACTTTGATATTATACTACGCACCGGGTTTTTTGTGTGGGGTCCCTATCCACGCCACTTCTTTATTCACCATTCCAATTCTCCATGGGGGCATTTTGGTGACGAGGAATACGACCAACTGGTGGATGCGGCCGACATGACGGTGGATCCAGAAAAACAAAGACAACTGTACTATGAATTGCAGGACATGGTGATTGAAAGACTCCCGGCCTTCTACTTGGTGCACGAAGAAAAGATTGTGGCCGCCAATGCTTATGTGCAAGGTTATACCATGACCGCCGAAGCCCCCTGGCTCAACTTGGACGGCGTTTATACGGCGGAGAGAAAGTGAGAGGCGAGCGGATGAATGAATTCGAGACATAAAGAATTTTTTGATCGTGTGGCCGAAAAATGGGATGAAACCGTACAGCATGATCCGAACAAATTAAAGGCAATTTTTGGTTATATTGGCCTGGAAGAGGGACAAAGAGTGCTTGATGTGGGAACCGGTACGGGTATATTGATCCCCTATATTCACCGTGCCGTGGGGGCCGAAGGAGCAATAGTGGCCGTTGATTTTTCCGAGAAAATGCTGGGTATTGCCCGGGAAAAGTACGCTTGGGATAATGTGAAGTATATTCAGGACGAAGTGGAAAAACTGCGGCTGGATAATGAGTATGACTGCATCATCTGCTACTCGGTTTTTCCGCATTTTACTGATCAGGAAGCAACGATTTATCGCTTGGCGAGCGGACTGAAAAAGAGTGGCAAACTGGTCATTTGCCACTCGCAGTCCAGGGAGGCAGTAAACAGTCTTCATCAGCGGGCGGGGGAAGAGGTCAGAGAAGACAGATTACCGACGATGGATCAACTGCGCCAGATTATGGAAAAAGCTGGGTTATCCGTCGGCCGGCAGATTGACAGCGAAGAGTTATTTTTCATTCTGGCGGTGAAAGAAAGCTGATGGGGGCGTCTTTGTTAGTATGTTTAACCAAAAACTCTTTCATGGCCTTGAAGTACTTGATTTAGAGCAGTTTCCGCCAGCCGATGCGGAGGTGATAATCATTAGCAAAGAATAGGAAGATGGCTGGCCAGAGCCGTTACAGATAAAAACACTCAAGGAGGAACGAAGATGTCCAAGAGAAAGATGATAGGTCTGCTAATGTGTATCCTGCTTTTGGGGAGCGTGCTGGCAGCAGGATGCCCCGCACCGCAAGCAGAGGTAGCAGTCGAAGTCCCGCAAGAAGTAGTTGCCGGATTGGGGAGAGATCCGGTGGGAGCGAGGGGTGCACATCCATATCTAACACGTATTGTTGAACGATTAGTTTTTTCGGATTTTGAGATGAACCCGCAGCCAGGGCTTGCTAAGTCATGGGAGGTATCTGAGAATGGAATGACTTGGACATTGTATTTACGAGAGGGAGTGAAGTTTCATGATGGTACAGCATTTAATGCCGAAGCTGTAAGATTCAATTTAGAGAGGTTGATTGAGAAAACGCCAATGCGCTTTGGGTCTATAGAGTCTATAGCGATTATTGATGATTATACGATCAAAGTTAGGCACAACAAGATATTTGCTCCCTTTATACGCACTCTCACTGGAGTATCGATATTCACTTCTGATTCTTTTGATGCTGAAGGTAGAGTGATTAAGTCAATTGGAACAGGACCATTTAAGCAAGTTGAGTGGATTGATGATGATAGATTAGTAATGGACAGGAATGAGGATTATTGGGGTGGCATGCCAAAATTAGAACGGATCACTCTAAAATTTATCCCGGAACCGACGACAAGGATGATGGCACTTGAAACTGGAGAAATAGACATGATCATTGATACGGGTGGAATCTTACCGGAACATGTGGCTACACTTGAGGCTAATCCTGATATTGAAGTCATTACAAGTCCCATAGTTACACCGCACTATTTAACGTTCAACAATAACAAAACACCTTTCGATGACGTCCGAGTCAGGCGAGCGGTAATGTATGCCATAGACCGGGGCAGTATTATCCAATATGCAATGGAGGGTTATGGCATTCCAAGTAAAAGTGTTATGCCACATGTATTTGTGGATTGGGTTCATCCCCACCTTCCTTACGAATTTAATAATCCAGCTAAAGCACGAGAATTGCTGCAGGCAGCAGGATGGGTAGATACCGATGGTGATGATGTGCTGGACAGAGATGGTCAGGAATTTAGGGTAACATTTCTTTTAGCTGCTGGGCTTGTTGGACGCTGGCCCTATGCGACGATTGCTGAGATTGTGCAGGCCCAATTACGAGAAGTGGGGATTATTGTTGACATACAAACAGTAGATACTGGCCTTTGGCGGGATATGCAGAGAAAAGGCGAAGCCCACATGACTATTCGCCCGTTTGCAGGGAGGGATATTTCCCACCGTACTCGATTGCACGAATGGTTTCATTCAGAGGGGAGGGTAAATAATCCACATGGTCAATTCTATTACAATCCACGAGTTGACGAGTTGACTGAAAAATTGCTAAGAACAGTAAATGAAAAAGAAGCACGAACGATATCTTTTGAGATACAGGAAATTGTTGCCGAAGAAGTCCCCATGCTCCCGATATATGATGAGATAATGATCAACGCTGTTAGAACTAACATAAGAGGTTATAAACCCCACCCCCGGTTTATCGTCAACTGGGAGGACATCTATGTGGTGGCGCCATGAACTGGTCTGACGAATGGCGAAAACTGGTACTGGGGTCATCGCTCAGAAAGAAGGGTGATCCCTTCACTTCAGGGGAATTTGTTGAATGGTACGATCTGCAACTTGAACATAACAATTATCCCGGGGTTTTACTGGACAAAGTGCAAAGGCACCTGAATAAGCATTCAACAGTGCTGGACATCGGGGCCGGCACCGGTGCTTTCGCTCTACCTCTGGCCCGGCTGGTTAAAGCGGTCACCGCGGTCGAGCCGTCGGTCGAGATGCTTACCTGCCTGCGCCGCAAGATGGACACCACCAACATCCGCATCATCAATAAGCGCTGGGAAGATGTTGGTATCGAGGAAATCAGCCGGCATGATATGGTGCTGGCCGCCCATTCGCTCTACGGTACCGTTGACATTGAGACCGCGCTGAAAAAGATGCTCTCGGCGACGAAAACTCAAGTTTGCCTCGTTATTGGAGTTGGCCCGGTGGATTTTTATGCCGACATCTGGCGGCGCTTTAGAGCAGAAGAATATCATCCCCCGCCCAGTTTCATTCACCTCTACAATGTCCTTTATCAACTGGGGATAGCCGCCAATGTGGAGATGGTCAAGGTTTCCCGTAATCAGGTTTATCTCAACATCGAGCAGGCTGTGAAGCGCTGGCAGACCAGGCTCGATCTTAGGCCGGAAAGGGAAGACGAGTTGCGGGAGTATTTGCTGAGTTGCCTCGAAGAAAAGGAAGGGGTGCTCTATCGGAAAGAGGAAGGGAAGAGTGCGATTATCAGTGTTGAACTTCCCGTTTAGGTGATACCGCATGCTGTCCTATGTCATCAGAAGAATCGGGCTGATGGTTTTTATCCTGCTGGGCGTGTCGGTCATCACCTTTTCTATGATGCATTTCGTACCGGGCGACCCGGCCGAGATGATCGCCATGGAACGCTACGGGGAGGAGATCACCGCCGAGACGATTGCCCATGTGCGCGCTGAACTTGGCCTCGACCAGCCGGTGTATCTTCAGTATTTTCACTGGTTGACCAATGTATTGCAGGGCGACCTCGGCTATTCCTTTCGCACCGACCGCCCGGTTTTAGATGAAATCCTCACCAGACTTCCCGCTACCGTCCAACTGGCCCTGGCCGGGATGTTGGTAGCGCTCGTCATCGCCATTCCGGTCGGGATCATCTCAGCCACCAGGCAATACTCGGCGGTTGACAACCTGAGTATGTTTGGTGCGCTTCTGGGGGTTTCCATGTCCAATTTCTGGCTGGGACTGCTGCTCATACTGTTCTTCTCGGTGCATTTGGGGTGGCTGCCTGTATTTGGCAGGAACGGAATCGAGTACCTCATCCTGCCGGCGATCACGCTGGGCACCGGCATGGCAGCGATTACCACGCGTCTTGTCCGCTCCAGCATGATCGAGGTGCTTGGCCAGGATTACATCCGTGCCGCAAGAGCCAGGGGCCTGAAGGAAAGGGTCGTAATCTACAAACACGCCCTGAAAAACGCCCTGATCCCGGTGGTCACCATTGTCGGCCTCCAGTTTGCCGCTCTTCTGGAGGGCGCGGTCATTGTCGAGGTGATCTTTGCCTGGCCCGGAATCGGCCGGCTCCTGGTGGATTCGATATTTGCCCGCGATTTTGTGCTCATTCAGGGTTGCATCTTGTTCATCGCCGCCATGTTTGTCCTGGTCAATCTATTGGTTGATATTTCTTATGCCTATTTGGATCCCAGAATATGTTATGAGGCGAAATAATGCATGACCTGGTAACCAGGGCCATCAAGAGCAGACAGCCTTCGCACGAGGTCTTCAGAAGACTTAGAAAACATCGCCTGGCGCTGATCGGGGCGGCGATTATTCTGGTGCTGGTTTTCGTCGCGCTCCTTGCACCGTTTATCGCTCCCCATGATCCGGTCGAGCAAAATCTGGGAAATCGTTTACTGCCGCCCAGTATCGAACATCCATCGGGGACCGACAACCTTGGTCGCTGTATTCTGAGCCGCCTGATCCATGGCAGCAGGGTTTCGCTCCAGATCGGGATCATGGTGGTGGGCATCGCCTCGATCACCGGTGTGACGCTGGGGCTGATCGCCGGTTACCGGGGTGGCCTGATCGATGAGTTGATTATGCGGATCGTGGATCTATTGCTTGCTTTCCCCGGCATCATCCTGGCGTTGGCGATCGCCGGCATACTGGGGCCTTCGCTCTACAACGTCATGCTGGCACTGGCGGTCGTTGGTTGGACAAGCTATGCCCGGGTGGTGCGGGGATCGGTCTTGTCGGTGAAAGAGAAGGGGTTTGTCGAAGCGGTAAGGGTGCTTGGCGCCAGTGATGCCCGGATCATGTTCCGGCATGTGTTGCCCAACGTCATGGCCCCGGTGATCGTGATGGCTACCCTGGGCATGGCCCACGTGATTTTGGCCGCGGCAGCCCTGAGTTTTCTAGGTTTGGGCGCGCAGCCACCCACCCCGGAGTGGGGTTCGATGCTGAACGACGGACGCGCTTTCATGCGGACCGCACCCCATTTGACCATCTTTCCGGGACTGGCGATAATGGTAACAGTGCTGGCGTTCAACTTCCTGGGTGATGGACTGAGAGATATACTTGACCCACGGTTGAAGGAGATGAGGCGGTGAGTGGCTGACCGCTTTTTAGGGGGTTTCAGGGGGAGAATCCCCCTGATGATCTATGCGCTATTGCAATCCAGATGTAAGGCATGGTAAGCTAATAGCATCGGGAAGACTATGCCTGGATGCGAAATCATCGTCTCGGACTGGAATGGCACCCTCATCGAAGATAGGGACGAAATCCCTATAGTTGAGTTCGTCGGCAGGGGGCTGCTCAGAGATGCCCTTCCATTCCACCCCGTCCGGTTCCTTCGCATGATAATGGCCAAACGCCAACTGGAGGCGTTATCCAGGAGGGTCGAGCTATCAGCCGGCTTGTATCCCGTGGAGACCGTGAAGCAGATGCACCAGATCTGCAACCGCGTCATTCAAGGGGTGGAAATAGATTCAATAACCAGACGTGTAAATCTCTATGCCTCCCATGCCTCAAGGCGACTGGAGGAGCGAATCCTTCGTCCGATTGAGGAAATGCACCGCCGGGGGAGGCAAGCCGGTATCCTGAGCGTCGGATATGGTTATGGCATAGCCAGGATACTCTACGCCGGCGGCTATGGAGAAGTCTTCGATTTCATCGAGGCCAACGGTCTGCAGACAAATGGGTCCAGGGTGTCCGAGCTTTCTTTTCGCACAGGTAAATCCAGTTGGCTTACAGAACTCCTTGCCCGCCTCAGCGTGTCCCCGGAGAAAGCCGTCTACATCGGCGATGCCAGTCCCGATGAACCATCCTTCGAGATAGTCGGATACCCCGTAGTCTCCTTCCTGGCCACGGACGATTTCAAGCAGCACTGTGCTCGCAGATTCGGGGCGCAGTGTGTGCCTGAGAGTGAAGCCGATCTCCTGAAATATCTCCAGAGCATCTAGACCTGGTGAGCATTCTCCTCTCCCCCAACGTCGCTGCCAACGACATCGGTGGGGTGGAATTCATGATAAGTCCCCGAAAGCTAGGGATCAATGACATAAAGATCACCGCTCGCAGCATGCAGGCTGCCGATGCGATGATCAAGACAGTCATTGTTGAACCGGAGGGTGTTTCTCGTGAGATAGTGGAGAACCTCACCTTCTCTGGAGGAACGTCGAGAATCGTGGATACAGGCATTCCACCCTTCGTGGTTGAGGATTCCGGGAGGGTCTACCTGGCGGTAACCTCAAGCTTTCTTACCCAGGCCATCGAGGGGCTGGAGGGGCTACGGTCTCTCTGAATACAATGTGCAAGGACCTGATTACGCATCAACTGATAGAAGTCATAGCGGAAAGGGCAGATGGCTTCGACAGTAAGAAGGTCTTGTCGAAAGGGGCTGTCGCTAGCCAAGATAATGTCCCAATACAGCCGGCCAACTTCCGCCCATTCCTCAATGCGGAAGTGCTGGAGCGTCACATCCAGCCCCAGGCTGCGCAGGAATTCAGCGCCGTAGTCGGCCGCGGCCCGCTCCTGGGGCGATGTTGCCGGCCGGGCCCCGATCTCCACTGCCAACCGGTGAATATGTTTGAGAGGATTCGTCATCGAGTACCTCATCCGAAGCCACCTAAAGCACATCTAGAACAACTCAAAAGCGATGATGTGCCCCTTTCCGTCGTCCTCGATCCTCACTTCATCTCCCTCGGCGCTCTCCAGGAAGGGCACCGCGTTAATAGCAATTCTCATCCATGCTGCCGCCCTATCCGGCCAACACCTGGATGATCTCTGGAATGAGACGGCGGGCAAGGTTTCGGCGACTCCCGCCACATAGGACAACAGAAACTCTCCCCTGACAAACTCGGTCGGCTACCCCTTTGATCTCCTGAGCAAGCTGGGCATGGCAGTTAGGGGTGAGCCCGATATCGCCGTAGTCACCCTGCGTTCCGTCGTAGCCCCAGTTCCAGAAGATCATCTCCGGCTGAAAGACTATGGCGCGTGGGAAGAAGTTTTCTCTGACCAGGGTGAGGTACTCTTCATCGGTTACGCGCCATGGAACGCGAATATTCACTTTGTTGTTCTTCTCCTGGTGATTGCCGGGACAGAAACAGATGTAGAGGACATCGGGATCATCAAGAAAGATATCCCAGGTGCCATCGCCGTGGTGGGCATCGGTGTCAATGATGGCAAATCTTTTGGCCCCGAAGTGCCGTCGCAATTCGCAGATGGCGATGGCTGCCCCATTGAAGTAGCAACCCCCTCCAAAGAAATCCCTCCCAGCGTGGTGATCTCCATAACCGGTAAAGACGAAGGCATTAGTTATCTCGCCCTTCCATATCCTGATGGCCGCTCCTACCGTGCCTGAAGCTGAAAGCAACGCTCCCTCAAAAGCTCCGCTTCTTTCCACTCTCTCGAGCATGTCGGGGGTATGGATCCGGCAGATAATATCGGTGGGAACAGGCTCCAAATCAAAAGCTGATGAGGGTTTCAACGGATAGAATGCGTCGTAGAGAAAAACATTGTCCAGAGATAGGATTCCCTCCAATGCTTGCGGGAAGTCTCGCAGCCTTTGTCCCTCCTGGTAGTGAAAGAAGATTCCAGTTGCCACGACCCAGATCATCAGGGGGATTCTCCCCCTGAAACCCCCTCAACAGCGGTCATTCCTATACGCCACTGTATCACGACGTCAACTTGGATGTCAAGTTGTGTCTCTTGTTGCCTCCGCTGCATCTCATCTGGTATCATTGTCTGGGAGGGGCGAAATGGAAGTAGGACTGGTGCACGATGCCATCTACCTGGAACACGATACCGGCTCCCATGTGGAGAACAAACAAAGGCTCTCAGCGATAACTTCCTGCCTGGATAAATCGGGCCCTAATGGACAGCTAATCCCCCTTTCGCCACGAGCGGCCACGGCAGACGAGCTGCTGTCCATACACGCCCAGGGCCACATCGATAGGGTGAAGTCTTATTCTCAAAGGGGCGGGGGGTGGCTCGATGGCGATACGGTAACCTCGCCGGGTTCTTACAAGACGGCGCTGTATGCTGTCGGCGGCTTGCTCTGCGGAGTAGACGCAGTGTTGAGCGGGGAAATGGGCTCGGCCTTCGCCCTGGTAAGACCGCCGGGACATCATGCCACCCCACAGCGGGCTATGGGCTTTTGTCTTTTCAACAATGTCGCCATCGCCGCTCGATACGCGCAGCAGCGGCACGGACTGGAGCGAGTGCTCATTGTCGATTTCGATGTCCACCAGGGGAATGGCACCCAGGAGGCATTTTACGACGATCCCGACGTGCTCTATTTCTCAACCCACCAGTATCCCTTCTATCCCGGCACCGGCGATATCGATGAGACCGGCAGTGGGGTGGGGAGAGGGGGGACCGTCAACGTGCCGCTCCCTGCCGGGTGCGGAGATGACCAATACCGGCAGGTGTACCGGGAGATACTGGTCCCCGTTGCCCGCCGCTTCCAGCCGCAGTTGATCCTCATCTCCGCTGGTTATGATGCGCACTGGGCTGATGACATAGCGATGATGGAAGTGAGTGTCCGTGGTTTCGCCGATATCGTCACCATCATCAAAGGGCTCTCAGATGAGCTCTGCGGAGGACGGCTTCTGGTCACCCTCGAGGGAGGATACCACCTGGAGGCGCTCGCTTACGGCGTCAAAGCAACCCTTGAGGTGCTCCTGGGTAATTCCGATGTCGATGACCCTCTGGGGCAGTCGCGGCATTCAAGACAGTCACCCTCCATAGACCTGCTCCTGGAGAGGGTTAAGAAGGTCCACCAGTTGTAGTGGTTTTGCAGCAACTTGCAGGACGATATCACAATGAAAAGAGTTTACAGTTCGCAAAACAGCACGATGGTGGGCCACCTTAGGAATGTTCTTGAAAATCAAGGCATAATTTGCTCAATCAAGAACGAGAACCTGTTTAGTGCAGCAGGAGGACTTCCTCCTATCGATTGCTGGCCAGAGCTCTGGGTGGCGGAAGATTCCCAATACGATCAGGCTAAGGGCCTCATAGAAACAGCTTTGTCTGGCGAGGTTTCGCCTGGTTTACCGTGGAAGTGCCCTGGTTGTGGAGAAGAGCACGAACCCCAATTTGCAGAGTGCTGGAACTGTGGGGAAAGTCGTCCCCCGGGAATGGCTATCTAACCTGGAAGATCAACGTCGATGAAAGATTGTCCGCTTTCCGGGCTTAGAGTCCTTGACCTGGGCCGGTATGTCTCCGGCCCCTATTGCACCAAGCTACTCGCTGATTTCGGGGCGGAGGTTATCAAGATCGAAAGCCCGAACGGCGGAGACATCTCACGACGCTGCGGTCCCTTCCCCGGGGACGCTCCCGACCCCGAGAAAAGCGGGCTTTTCCTCCATCTCAACACCAATAAGAAAAGCATCACCCTGGACTGGCAAAGTGAGGCCGGGGTCGAGATACTCCAGAAACTGATCCTCCAGGCAGACGTTCTGGTGGAAAACTACGATCCCGGTGTACTGGACTGCCCATCCTTGCATGAATTGAACCCCTCGCTGGTACTGGCCTCGATTTCATACTTCGGGCAGGACGGCCCCTACCGTGATTACAAGGGTGCCGATATTGTGGCCCAGGCCCTCAGCGGAATAATGAAGCTCACCGGTCTCCCCGATCGTGAGCCCTTGAAGATAGCCGGCCCACAGGCCGAATATCAGGCAGGGCTCAACGCAGCGGTAGCTACAATGACCGCCCTCTATTTTCGAGATGAAACCGGCCTGGGGCAGCGCATCGATGTCTCGGTTATTGAGGTTCTGACCTCTATACTCGAGGGCGCCCTGCTCAGTTACTCCTATGACCGCGCCTTAAGGAAGCGAGATGGAGCCCGCCACCGGATGCTCCACCCCTCTACCATCCTCCCCTGCAAGAATGGTTATGTTCACATCGATGCCGGTGCCGATTGGGAAACCTTCGCCCGGTTCCTGGAGATACCGGACGTGGTCGGCTATGGGCCGGAGGAAGCCCGCCGGAAAGCCGATGAGGTGGACGCGCATCTGATCCCCTGGCTTGCGTCGCGAGAGGCGGAGGAGATATTCCACCGTGCTCAGGAATGGCGTCTTCCCTTCGCTATGGTGCTGGGAGCGGATCAACTCCCCGCCGACCCGCAGCTTCGGGCACGGGCGTTTTTCGTCGACACAGATCACCCCATCGCCGGCCGTCTGGCATATCCCGGCGCTCCCTTCAAGATGAGCGAAAGCACGTGGAGAGCAGGGAGAGCACCACTGCTCGGAGAACACAACCAGGAGATATACTGCGGCTTGCTGGGATATACCACTCAAGATTTGAGACAACTCAAGGATATGGGGGTCATCTGAATGACAGAGCTGCCGCTGGAAGGACTGAGAATCATCAGCCTGAGTCAGGTCTATGCCGGCCCCTATGCCGGCAAACTCCTGGCGGATATGGGCGCCGAGGTTATCAAGATCGAATCGGCGGTGCGCTCCGGTAGAGGCGGCCGCCAACCACAGCCAGGAGCTGTTTACCCCGATGGCCAGCCCGGCGAGACGCCCTACAACCGCTCGGCCTATTACAACGAGCTCAACCGCAACAAATATGCTGTCGGTCTCAACCTCTCCGGAGAGCAGGGGCGGGAGATTTTCAGGAAACTGGTGCGGATCAGCGATGTGGTGCTGGAGAATTTCAGCCCCCGGGTGATGGCTAACTTCGGACTGGACTACCCCACGTTGAAGCAGATCAAGCCGGAAATCATCATGGTCTCGATCTCAGCCTATGGGCAGACCGGCCCGTATCGGGATTATGTGAGCTTCGGGCGCGGCATCGAAGCCATGAGCGGGCTCTCTCAAGTCACCGGCTATGAGGATGGCCAGCCCCTGGGTCCGGGGATAGCCTACGCTGACGCCACCGCCGGCCTGCACGCCGCCTTCGCCACGCTCGTCGCCCTGCGCTGTCGCCGCCGCACCGGCAAGGGCCAGCACATCGACTTGTCTCTCCGGGAAAGCCTGATCCCTCTGCTCGGCGAGCACCTTCTGGACTACTCCATGAACGGCAGATCGCCACAGCGCCGGGGGAATCGCGACTCCTCCGCCATGTTCCAGGGCTGCTACCACTGCCGAGGCGATGATGCCTGGATAGCCATCGCTATCTGTGATGACGGCGAATGGAGAGCCTTCTGCCACGCCCTCGATAATCCCCCGTGGACAACTGAAGAAAGGTTTGCCACCTCCTCACGCCGGCAGCAAAACCAGAGGGATCTGGACAGGAATATTGAGAGATGGACCACCGGACATCAGCCCGATCAAGCAATGTGCATTCTCCAGCAGGCCGGCATCAGGGCGGGCGCGGTGCGCAGTGCGGATGAGCTCACACGCGACCCTCACCTCTGGGAAAGGGGCTTTTTTGAGATGGTCACCCATCCCGAAGCCGGCACCCACGCCCACCCCGGCATATCCTGGAAGCTAAGCCGTACGCCGGGAAGAATCCGTATGCCCGCCCCTTGCTTCGCCGAGCACAACGACTATGTTTTCGGCGAGCTGCTGGGGATGTCGAAAGAGGAGCTGGCTAAGCTGGCCGAGGAAGGCGTGATAGCCAGACTGCCGCTCCAGTAAATCGGACCAGGGAAGAAACGAGAATGTCTGAGGGGTGGCGAGAGGATAGAAGGCATATCCTCATAGTGCCATTCCCGGAAGAGGAACCCAGCTAATACTTCGAGGTCCCGATCTCCTCCATCTTCCCGGTGACGGTGAATACCACCCGCTCGCAGATGTTGGTCACCCGGTCGGCGATACGCTCCAGATTGTGTGCCACCCAGATCAGCCGGGTCGCTCGGGTGATGGTGCGAGGGTCCTCCATCATGAAGACGAGCAACTCGCGAAAGACCTGATCGTAAAGGTTATCTACCTCATCGTCCTCGGCATTTATCCTGATGGCTTCCTCAGAATCACGGTTAATGAAAGCCTCCAGGCTCCGCCGGAGCATATCCCGTGCCTTTTCAGCCATGCGGGGGATATCAATCAGTGGCTTTAATGGTGGCTCATCACCGATCATTAAAGCGATCCTGGCAATTCCCTCGGCGTAATCGCCCATCCGCTCCAGCTCGGTGATGAGGTTGAGCACGGTGATAATGATGCGCAGGTCGCTGGCCATTGGCTGCTGGGTAGCAATGATGGTGATGCAGTCCTCCTCGATCGCAAACCGTTTCCTGTTTATCTTCTGGTCATCCTCTACAACCTGCTCGGCCAACTGAAGGTCGCGTTTCTTCAAGGCCTCGACGGAGCGAGCGATGGCCTTCTCCACCATGCTGCCCATGATCAGGATCTCATCCTGAATTTCCCGCAATCTTTCATGAAAGGTTATCCTTATCTCCATCGCCAAAACCTCCAAGCAGCCTTTACCCGAACCGGCCGGTGATATAGTCCTCGGTTCTCTTATCCTTAGGGCGGCTGAAAATCTCACTGGTTAGGCCATATTCCACCATCTCCCCAAGAAGGAAAAAGCCAGTCAAATCCGATACCCTAGCTGCCTGCTGCATACTGTGAGTTACGATGACTATAGTATATTTGCTTTTTAAGTCTCGAAGTAAATCCTCAATCTTAGCAGTAGCAATCGGATCCAGAGCTGAACAGGGCTCGTCAAACAGGATCACCTCCGGCTCAATGGCCAGTGCCCTGGCTATGCAGAGTCGCTGTTGCTGCCCTATGGACAACTCAAAGGCTGATGTATTCAATCTATCCTTAACCTCATCCCAGAGGGCGGCATCTGCCAGCGCTTTCTCTATCCTTTCTCTGAGGCTACCACTTTCTCTTGTAATAAGACCATTAATCCTGAGTCCATAGGCAACATTTTCAAATATAGACTTCGGAAAGGGGTTGGATTTTTGGAATACCATCCCGACCCTTCTCCTGACTTCCACCGCACTTACGTTATTGCCGTAGATATCTTGCCCCTCTAACGTTATTTTCCCCTCAACTCGTGTCCCCGGGATAATATCATTCATCCGGTTAAGTGTTCTGATAAAGGTAGACTTGCCACAGCCTGAGGGCCCAATGACAGCAGTGACTTTGTTTGCCTGAACGTCCAGGCTCACATCCTTAAGAGCCTGTGTTTTCCCATAATAAACATTCAGGTTACGCACCACTATTTTTAGTCTCTCACCCGTATACGACATTCGCTCCCCTCCCGCCGATCCTCTTAATCTTACACTATTAATGGAGATTCAGTCAAGACATGCGCCCGCTATCTCTCTTGTCTTAAACCCCTGGTATAGTAGTTCTTAATTGCACGTGAGGATAAATTAGCAATAAGCACCGTTAATATCAAGAGCGTTGCCGTGCCAAAAGCCCTGGCTACGGCGCCAGGGTGAATTTCAGCGATAGCCAGGAGGTATACATGCAACGACATCGGCCTGACCGAACTAAAGAGCGAGGTGGGAAGCGCCATAAATGACCCAGCTGTGAGCATTAGGGCAGCGGTTTCGCCCGCTGCTCTCCCAATCCCAAGTATTACTCCGGTGAGTATCCCTGGAGCAGCGCTTGGGAGCACCACCCTGCTGACAGTCTGCCACTTTGTAGCACCTAAGGCGTAACTGGCTTCCCGATACGACCCTGGCACTGCCTTTATAGCCTCCTGAGTAGTTCTGATGGTCTCATTCAGAATCATACAAGCCAAAATCATCCCTCCTGACAAGATAGAGAAGCCCCATTCTAACAATACCACAAAGAAAGCAAAGCCAAACAAGCCAAATATTATGGATGGAATCCCGGCCAACCATTCAGCTCCAAAGGTGACTATCTTTGACAAGGGATGTGTGCCGGCATATTCAGTCAGGTAAATCCCGCTTGCGACCGCTATGGGAGTGGCAACTATTGTCGAGATTGCAATGATACACAAAGTCCCAACTATCATCGGCAATATCCCTCCCTCGCGGCCCCCTGCTATGGGCATAGCGGAGATAAATTCCAGATCGATTGCCCCAATACCGCGTATCACCACAAAGCCGGTAATAACCAGGAGAATAGCCAATACTGTTAAACCAGAAGCCCACATTACAGCTCTGGCGGTTTTTTCGTGAGTGGATGGGGAAGTCACCCATCGCGTAAGCTTTGCAATCTTTTCGTGTGCTGAGATCACAGTTGCTGCCCCCGCCTTAACCTGTTTGAGATGACAACCAGTATTGATATGGCGACAAACAGGACAATCCCGGTAGCAAAAAGGGCCTGGCGATGTGGACCATGGGGAGCATAACCCATCTCCAGAGCAACATTAGCGGTAAGTGTACGGATAGGATCTAACACGGAATCCGGGATAGCGGGAATATTCCCCAGCACCATAATAGCAGCCATGGTCTCTCCGATGGCGCGTCCGGAGCCTAACACCACTCCTGCCAGAATTCCCGAACGGGCAGCAGGCAGAATCACATTTTTGATGGTCTGCCAATGAGTAGCCCCCAGTGCGAATGAAGCTTCTTTATAACTCTTGGGCACTGCATGAATAGCATCTTCAGATATAGTAATAATTATAGGTAAGGCCATTATTGCCAGAACAATTGAGCCGGCAAGCAAACTAAACCCGGGCGGGCCGAAGTAAGTTCTGATGAAAGGCACAAGCACGATAACCCCAACGAACCCATATACCACCGAAGGGATTCCGGCCAATAACTCAATCACTGGTCGGAGTATATTTCTGATTACATCAGGAGCGACCTCAGCCAGAAACATTGCCGCCAATACCCCTAAGGGGACGCTGATCAACATTGAGAGAAGGGTTACTAGGAGGGTGCCAATCATCATTGGGAAAATTCCAAATATTTCATGTCCGGGGCGCCAATGCATGCCAAAGAGAAAATCAAAAAGCCCTACCTCTGCAATTAAGGGGAGGCCTGTTCTAAAGATAGTTATTATGATAAAAGCAATGATGACAACTGAAACCATCGCCGCTGCAATCAATAACCTTTCAATAACCCATTCTCTATAGCTACGTGGCATGAATTTCATCCCCTTGGGCCCCTTTATGAAATAGCTTGGAGGGCCGTGTGAACTCAGTCCACATAGCCCTCCATATCATTACTTACTTTGCTGTAGACCCAGACAAAGTCTTAGTCAACCCTTACCATTCCTTCATCGGCGAGCATGTCCTGTCCCTCCGGGCCAAGCACAAAGTCGATGAACTTCCGCTCCAGCGGGTCAGGCTCACCATAGGTCAGGAATAGAAACGGCCTGGCAATTCCATAGTCTCCTGCCAGCACAGCCGCAGCAGTAGGCGCAACCCCGTCCACTTTAAGAGCCCGGACCGTTTCATCCAGGGCAGCGATAGTGATGTAGCCGATAGCCGATGGATCGCCAGCTACACCGGCTCTCACGCCACCGGTTCCTATCTTGATAAGCGTTGGTACCGGCTCTATATCCTCATGGACGATATCCTCAAAGGCACCTCTTGTCCCCGACCCTTCTTCTCTAATTATGACCGTAATTGGCACGTCTTTGCCGCCAACCTCATTCCAGTTTGTAATCTCCCCCAGGAATATTTTCCTGACCTCTTCCATAGTCAGGTTCTCTACTGGGTTATCGGGATGTACTATTGCGGCAATGGCATCGTGGCAGATCACAAATTCCCCCAGACCCCAGCCAGGCTCATCCCCCTTTAACCAGCGGGAGGACATTCCTATATCAAACGTCCCTTCGTGAGCACCCACAACTCCAGCAGTCGAGCCTACGGAGTGAGTTTCCACCACTATGTGAGGATGCTTCTCCATAAACCTCTCCGCCAGAAGAACGGCTACCACATATACCGATGACGAACCGCCAACGACCAGCCTTTCTTCTACTGGATCTTCTGCAGGTGGATCTTCCTCTTCTGGGGGACACCCAATAGCAACCACGCTCGTGGCAAGCAACAACACTACCAGCAAGCTTGACAATACTCCCTTTTTCATTGTCATATCCTCCTTTTATTTGTTTGAGACACCTTGCTTTTACCGGAAGATACTTAAATCATACCATCATTCGCACCTCCTTTTCAACTGCTTTGTAACCACTCAGGTTGTCAAGCCTGCCCCCGGCCGCAGGCCCAGGGGTTCACGGTTGCCTGCCGACTACCGGGAACCATGAACCTCAGTAGTCACCTTACTTTATTATAGCAGGCGATCTTTAAGGTTTTGTTAAGGTTTTGTTAAGGTTTTGTTAAGAAAAGGCTATTCTTAGACATGATTTGCTTCTTCCTCTTCCCAGCGATAGGGTCCACCCCGTGGAATATTGAAAATTATTCCACGGGGTGTTGAAGAGGAGGTAAATCAGTGACTACTCAAGTGGCTCTCCCAGCCACTCACCAAACAGGGTGTAGTACATGATCCGGTAGATATCGGTATTGTCGACGATGCCAAGCTCGGTGACCAGGTTAGCATTAAGGCCCTTGGCACGAGCCACAATGCCGGCAGACAGGTCGTGCGGAGTTGCCCAGGCCACGGCAAACTGCCATTGGTTACCTTTTCTATCTGGTGCCGACAGGAACGGCGCGGTTCCTGGGCCATCGATGCCGTCCAGCAGTGGTGCTTTTACCCACTCGCCATCCGGACCAGTGTTGATTCTAGCCTCGCCTACCTTCTCAACTCCAGGTTGTCGAAGAAGATGCTTGCCACCAGCGGCGCTGTCGCCCGCAGTGATCAGCAAGGTATTCGGGTTTTCCTCGACAAAGTCGGCAAACACCCCGAAGGCCGCATCAGCACGCTCACCTGCTACAAATGAACCTTTGGCATTGGCGTCATTGGGAAAATTGTCAGTTCCCTCCTCCTCAGCAACGATGAAGATACCCCTTTCCGTTGCTTTTGGATTGCGTGAAAGTATCTCGATCGCCGCCGCTGACATTTCGGCTATAGTAGGTGCCCAAGGCCAGTAATGCGGGAGTCCCTCGGCACGCAACACTTCCTCTGGTTCACAGTTAAAGGTGTGCCCGCTGGCGAATACGCCCAATACTTTGGTCGCTGTGCCGGCTACCGCCATCAACTCATCGCGCGTATAGACGACTGTGTATCCGAGTGCTTCCGCCCTCTCAATAAGGTTGAGGCCATCCTCACGCCTGCCTTCCCCGTGGCGACCGACGACGCCCACCGGCAGAAGCCACCTTTCCCCACCGCTTAAGATGACGTCAGCTCCTGACTCGATGACCTGTTTTGCGATCTCCTCTCTCATCCCACGCTCTTCGACCGAGGCGACGAAGGCGGCCGTGCCGGGCTCGGTGATGCAGCCGCTCCCGATGAGGGCCGTCGCGAAACCGGCCTGGATAGCCTCCTCTACAATCGACATCTGTTCGCCGGAAAGGGCGGTAATCACCTCATGCTCATCCAGACCGAAGCTGTCCCGGGCCACCTTTACCCCGTAGGCATGGGTTGTTGCCCCGCCATGCGAGCTTGCGGTCAGATCGTCTATCATGTGCTCGGTATAGGGGGCCATATAGGGCAGCCGGTCCCAGTTAAGTCTGTCATCCGGCCCAACCAGCCAGATGCGCAGGGCGTTCCAGTGGTTAGGCCCATATCCGTCGGGGTGAAAGAAGATGACATTTCGTACCTCGTTCGGTTCCGAGCAAGGTTCTTCCACCTCTGCCGCTGGTCGTGGGCAGCCAGTTGCCACCATGGCTGCTGTTAGCAACACCGCAACTATCACGATTAGTCTCTTGTGCATCTTGTCCTCCTTCATCTTAGTTGTTTTCTTTGTTTTGTACGTCTTGCCTCCTTTACCTCATCCTGTCCTCCTTTACCTCAGTTGTCTTCTTTAGTGGTGCTCCTTATCACTTGAATTCGTTATATCCCTCTCACCTCCTTCCTTTCAATTCAATATCCGAATTCTGTCTTCTATTATCGGGCGTACCGTTCCTTGCTCCCTGATATAGGCAGCCACTGCGTCTCGGAGAAAATCGCCCGTTTCCAATACCACCTCTGCCTCTTTCAGCATCGTATACTTATCTCCGCCCCCTGCCAGGAAGCAATTGGTGGCAACGATGTATGTTCGGTCCAGATTAATGGGCTCCCCTCCGACGGTCACTTCCACTATGCGCTCCCCACTCGGACGAGCCGGATCGAAGGCAAAGCTCATACCGGATACTTGAGGAAATGCCCCGGTAGGAGACTCATCGCTGACACCATTCTCCAGCGCTTGCCAGATCGCCTCACCGGTCAGCTCCAGGGCCACGATATAGTTGTCAAACGGGAGCACGACAAATATCTCTTCAAGGGTAATCGGCCCGATGTCAATACTGGCTCGGATACCACCGCCGTTCTGGATGGCGATGTCTGCACCGGTCCTCTCTCTGATCACATCAGCGACCAAATTCCCCAAGTTGGTCTCTTTTGAGCGGATGTCCTCTCTCTCCCCATTGAGGACGACCTCTGCCTCTCCGATCACTTCAGCCAGCGCTATCCCCACTTCCTCTCTGTATGGAGTTAAGACAGCGTTTACATCTGCATCCTCTTCTATGGCCGGGGTGATGGGGAGAAATTCATGTGAGAAGTCGATCACTGTGCCATCCTTGACCACGATGTCCAGCCGTCCCAGAACCTTGCCGTGTTCGCCTGAGTCAACCAGGATGGTATTCCCAATCTGCTCTATGCGCTCCTCGTGAGTATGAGCGCTCACCGAAACCGCAATCCCGGGCACTTCCACAAGCACCGGCCCCTCCTCTGCGGACCCCATATGGGCCAGGAGAACGATGAGATCAACTTGTGGGCCTATCTGCTCCACGATCTCCCTGGTGACCGTCACCGGATCTAAGAACTCCACATCCTCCACGTTCCTCGGGTGGGTCACAATGGGGGTATATGTCGTCACCAGGCCGATGATCCCGATCCCTAATCCGCCTACTTCAACGATCGTGTAGGGAGGAAGGAAGGGGACAGACTCGCCGATCTTGTATTGAACATTAGCACCGAGGATCGGAAATTTGGCCTGCTCAGCCCTCTCTTGCAAAACCCCGAGCCCGTAATTGAAGTCGTGGTTGCCCACTACCATGGCGGTGTAGCCGATTGCGTTCATCGCCGCAATCACGGACTCACCCTTGAGCAGGTTGGCCAGGTTCGTGCCGTGGATGGTATCACCGGCATCAAGCAGGATGGTATTCGGTTCCTCTGCCCTTATCTGATTGACCAGGGTGGCTATACGAGCTATTCCACCAATGTATTCCTCTGCTCTCCACGGTTTGAACGGGTCCAGATGTCCATGCAGGTCCCCTGTATGCAGGATTGTGATGGTTGTTGGCGCTACCATCGGCTCCTCTACTACC
>JALPXT010000100.1 GCA_023271485.1 Dehalococcoidia bacterium
TCTTGGGGTCAACGTGGATAAGAAGGGGCACTTTGCGTTGACCTGTCTTGCTCTGGCAATCGGGGCATTTGGAAAACCGTATTTCAGGATATGGATTGAGCAAGAAATTGTATTTTGGAGGTAAGTAACCCAATTGCTTCCTGGTGCTATCTTTATTCATTGGTCTCTCCCCAAACTCCAATTTTATTCAATTCAAGCGTAACCGCCCTGAGTTTAGATGCGGCGGGCTTGCCCACCGTCTGTTGCAAAACAACATTGTTTTCATTTTGCAAACCGTCTCTTGCCCGGCACTCCCTATTTTTACCCCGCTCTTCGTCCCTTCTTCCGGCTCACTCTCTCATCAAAAAACACCAGCAGCGGCGGCATAACCAGCATTGAACTAATCAAGCATAGAAAGACACCGCTGACCGTAGCTATACCAAAATCACGAATCAATACAAAATCTGAAGCTATCAGAACGCCGAATCCACCCAGGGTAGTCAGGGCTGTAATAACAACTGCCCGCCCTATCCTGGATATCGCCGTCACCATCGGAGTAGCTTCCAGTATTTGCTCAACCTGACTCTGATCGGCCGGGATCTTGCCCCCGAAAGACTCGCTAACCAGATTAGCCACACTATTGACAGACAGCGGTTGCGGGAAGCTCTCTCACAATTCCTCTTGATGGGTGTAAAGCCAGTTCAGAAATCCTGGATCTGTTATATCTTCTGCTTCTATTAAGAAGCGCAGAGAGGGCCCATGACCTACAGCCTCAACTAGACGCTCCAGATCCTGCAAAATAACGGCGTCTGGCGGCATAAGTTCCTTGAAGTCAGTACTCCCCTGCAAACGCTGATCAGCGATACTACCGGCAACGCCGAATGCCAGGGCAACTATTACCACAAGGGCAGGAGCTTTTATCACTCCTCTGGCCATACGCGATAAAACCCGTTCCATCCAACGGTGATTACCTGCAACTTGCTTCAGCCTGGCAAAAGGAACTTTTCTATCCGCCAAATATAAAATACTATGCAGCAAGAATAATGCCGCCACATAGGACAAGAGAACTCCCACGGCCAACATTATGCCGAAATCTCGTACCATCGGCACCTCGGATATATAAAGGGTGATAAATCCGATAATAGTTGCTACCAGAGCCATGCCGGCAGCAGGAAACATCCGGGTTGCTGAAATTATCACGGCTTCGGCAACTGAATCGCTCCCGGCCAGTTCTTCCTGGTAGCGATTATGGAACTGTATAGCATAATCTATCCCCAAGCCAATCAAAACCGGCAGTACAGCCATAGTTGCCATGGAAAGAGGCACTCCCAGAAAGCCCATCAAACCAAAAGTCCATACCGCACTGATACCTACCATGAAAAGAGAGAGCAGCCGCCACCGTACCTGAAATATAAAAAGCAGAATCAGGGCCATCACTACTACAGCCAACCCCAGCAGCATAGTCAGGTCGCCTCCTATCCCCTCTGCAATTGTTTCTACTATTTCCACATCAGCCACTACCGTAACTGCTACCTGATCTAAAGGCTGTCTCAGAAAGAAATGTTCAATCTCCTCAACTATCTCCAGGGAAGTCTCGTAAGGGAGGTTGCCTGCTGGGGAGACTCTAATCAGTACGCTTTCGGCCGCAGGGATAAATGCCGCCATTGCCGGGCTTACCTGACCATTTTCATCATAAAGAACCCTGTTTACAAACCTGGGATTCTCCAAAGAGGCCTCTCCCACCTGCGCCATTTTCTCCATATAAGGCTGAATTCCCTGCATCACCCTGGCTTTTGCCTGCTCAATAAGAGCTGCCTGTGCCTCCTCTCCCAGACCCTGCAGCGCAGCAGCCCGCATCGCTTCCTGCACCGCTGACTCCAGTGCCAGGGATATTTCGTGTTTAAAAGCCTGCTGCTGTAGAGCAGCCTCTTCTATCGCCAGTTGCAACACGGTAATTGGGCCGAGGATAGAATGAAATCGTCCGTTCTCCGAGATTTTATCCTCAAACTCCTCTAAAATACCCAGGTTAGCTGGTGAAAATATATCCTTGAGCTCTCCCTCAAGGAACACCACTACCGGCTCACTTCCAAACTCCGCATCATGACGCCTGGTATCCCGAAAAACCTGCGCTTCAGGAGAAATAAGCGTCTCCATGCCTGTTGCCATTTCCAGCCTGAGAATGCCAGGGGCCGATGCTACTGTTAATAAAGCGGCAGCGATAATAAAGAACCAGGGTCGGTGTTCGATAGCTTCAATTATTTGTTGGAATCTTTTTTTCATCTACTTGAAATCCCCTTTTGCTCAATAGCATTACGATAGACAAGCTCAACCCCTTCAGATGCCTGGCGCAACTGCTCCATCGTCAAAGTCTCCAGCAAACTCTTGATCTGAGATTCGCCCCAGGTCCACAGGATACCTGTCAGCTTCTCCCCATCGGAAGACATGCGACAAATAACCTGCCTGCGATCTTGAGAGTCATGTTCCCGTAGCACCAGGCCCTTCCTTACTAAGGCATCGATGATTCCTGTGGCTGTAGACGGCACAACCCCCACAACAACAGCAAGAGAACTCATCCGACTTGGTCCCCCAGTGTGCAAAGCCAACAAAACTCGTAGCTGAGACACGGTTACATCCGCTGGCAGTTGCTCCAGAGGCAGGCCGGGAATGAGCATTTTATACATAGCCGTCGTCAAATCAAAAATATGCTCTATCAGCTCTTCCTTGCTGCTATCCGTCATGAGTTTATTTCCCCCTTGCCGATATTTCGGTATCTCGTATCTTTAACTAATTCAATCATATCCTATTTTCTCCTCCCTGTCGACATCTCACCAAAAGAAAAAAGCACAGCAAGCTGTGCTTCTTCCTCAGCATGTCATTCTTGTGAGAGTAGGAATCCACCTATCCCAGCGAATCGAAAATCTCTCAGGTTCAAAGTTCAGGGGTTCATGGTTCAAGGGTTCCCCGGAGGGCTAGAAGAGGATGAACCATATTGTTTTGGTTCTGGCTTGTCCAGGTCAGGAGAGGTGATAGGAACAGAATCGCTGATGCACATTGATAAACACAGATTAGCAGTAGAATCCATACTTGTCCGATGCAGCGTTTTGTCATGTGATTTTATTTGGTTAGTTTTGCACTAGCAAGACGGTTTAAACTGACTCCAGCTTCGGCTGCCTGGATGGCAAGTTTTCTATGTGCTTCTGGTAGAACACGTACCATAAACTTTCCGCTGTAGTTTCTATCGGCAATTGGCTCTGGTATTGCTTCACCATTTTGTTTCATATCCTCTACTACATTCGCAAGCACTTTACGAATGCCTCTTAAGGCTCCTTCAGGAGTTCTGGATAGCCAGCTTAAGCTGGGAAATTCTGCACACAACCCTACATATTCGTTATCCTCTTCAGACCAGGTAACGCGGTAGGTATAATGATCATTTTCTAGTGCCATAATTCACCTCCAATCTTTCGATGGCCATAAGCACTTGTCTTACCTGATATGCTTTAGCCTTCCCTTTATTATTCTGAATATTCACCCGGGGATCTCCCTGCCATGGGGTCTTATATATTCGATGACTGCTCCCCCTTTGACGGGCATCTCCGAAATAATAATCACAAACGATACACAAGTTCTTAAATCGAACATTTTTAGGATTGTGATTCATTTGTGCGACAATCTCTTCGATCTTACCCATTCATTTATTATAGTATCATTAATGATATTATTGTCAAGGGCATCAGGGGGAGAATCGTCCTGATGCCCGCTAAAGAGGTGATGTCCTATGCGGCATAAAGTATACCAAAACAACAGATATTTGTGAAGCGAAAAATCAGAGTATTGATGTGCATCAGAAATACGCCTCCTCATTGGACCACTCGATAAGCTCTATTTAGTTCACTTCCTTATGTCAAGCAGCCATCTT
>JALPXT010000101.1 GCA_023271485.1 Dehalococcoidia bacterium
CTGACCGATACAACCGCTCAGCGTCTGCAATCGCTTCTCAGCCCACTCTTGAACGTGACTAAGCCGGTGATCACCCTGCGAAAGGATGTGACTCAGCCACACTACACTCGTCCAGCCGAGGCTAATCCCCCGCCAGTTGCCATGCGTAGGCATGCCCTCGCGAAGGCGGGGGAAAGTATTCATCCAACGTGGGCTGAATACCCATCCTTTCCATTTGCGCCAACAAAACAGGAATGTCTTCCACCACTTCGTTTGTTATGGTAAGATTCTTGTTCATAATGCTTAAATCTTACCACAGCTTTGTCAATTTGTCAAAATTCGAGCGAACCGTGGGCTATACCTTTTCCATCTTCACTTCTTCGCAAGAAATTCATCTACTGTCAGCCCAGCCTTTTGAATCAATCCACGCAGCAATCCTGGCGCCAGCTCCCGATGAGCTGGGATAGAAAGAGTTGGTCTTGTTTCATGATATAAAATCATGTGGCTTCCCGTCTGATGGTCTAATACATAGCCAAACTTGGAGAATATTTTGACGGCTGCTCTGCCAGAAATATTGGACAGGCGACTCATCAGACTACAACCTCGCCAATGAAGGCAGCTTCCTCTTTTGGCTCTAAAATGCGTCCATGTTTTTCCTGTACGTAAAGGTAACCTTTAATGGCATCTTTTATGTTCTCGATTGCTTCGTCTAAGGTTTTCCCTTGGCTCATACAACCTGGAAGCTCAGGCACATCAGCAACATAACCCTTGTATTCTGAATCATAGGTAAAAATAACCTGAAATCTCATACCACGCCTCCCTAAAATTTAGTGCTGGCTTCTATATCTACCACGATTTTCCATAATCCAATCGTATGTCCTCTTTATGCCTTCTTTCATCTTCATCTTGGGTTCGTAGCCCAGAACCTTTCTTGCCTTCTCAATGGAGGCTCGCCGGCGGGTGATTTTGTCCCAGTCTCTTCTAGCTACAAATTCTGCCCCATTATGGTTACCGGTGATTTCATTCACCATATTGGCATGATGTCGAATACTATCCAACGGTTTCCTGAGTTGAATTCCCTTTTTGATTGCTTCTTAACCCATGGTTCGCTCATTTTAACTTGGTCCCCAATAATCAGCAGCCAGCCTGGTATAAATACTAACAGGGAAATCTAACCGTCTCAATATCTGGCGTTGTAAGTTGGAAAGTGGTGTCAGATGGCGTTGAATTTGCTTACCTGCGGTAATCATGATCAAGGCAATCCCCTTAAACGCCCTCAACATGCTTTCGGCTGTTGGGCGGGCGGTGCTCCTTTTGGGATTGCCTGCGTAAAGCCCAGACAGCTTTTCATAACTCAAATTCAGCAATCCTTCCAACCGATGCCTCTTGACAATCGCTTCGCCAGCCTGGCGCAATGGTTCGAGTTCTCGAAAACGGGGCTTACCTGGTTTGCGCTCATTCAAAGCCTCCAGTTGTGCCTTCGTCATTCGGGCTTGCAGTCCTGCTTCAGCCATCTTTGCTTGCTGCAGAGAACGGATAACCAACCGCCTCTCTATCCAGTCGATTCTCTTCCCATCCACCACAGCGCTCAGCGGCTCTGCCCGTTCCTATCCTTCGCCAATCTGCTCTGCTTCCCCATTTATTTTCTGTCGGTAAATCGGCCTCAGGGATTGTTCCCCAGACCAGACCGGGTTCAGATAGGATTCCAACTCAGTATCCGGCAATTGCACTGCCGGCAAAGGACAGAGGTGTTGGTTCAGCGCCGCCTCAAACTCTCCCCAGCGCTCATCGTCGCTCAACGCCAGCAAAATATCCCCCAGGCGGTCGTCACTGAAGTCCAGAGCACGCACCGCCTGACCGATACAACCGCTCAGCGTCTGCAATCGCTTCTCAGCCCAGTCTTGAACGTGACTAAGCCGGTGATCACCCTGCGAAAGGATGTGACTCAGCCACACTACACTCGTCCAGCCGAGGCTAATCCCCCGCCAGTTGCCATGCGTAGGCATGCCCTCGCGAAGGCGGGGGAAAGTATTCATCCAACGTGGGCTGAATACCCATCCTTTCCATTTGCGCCAACAAAACAGGAATGTCTTCCACCAGTTCGTTTGTTATGGTAAGATTCTTGTTCGTAATGCTTAAATCTTACCACAACTTTGCCAATTTGTCAAAATTCGAGCGAACCGTGGGTTAAAACTTCGCATGTTGCCATATCAGAAACAAATGTGATATAATCTACGAGATGCCAAGCGAATCAGGTCGCCGACTGCCGACTAGTGACTATCGACTGCCAGACTGCTTTAGGCCTGCCCCCGGCCGCAGGCCCAGGGGTGTGACCCCAAATTCTATATGTGAATTACATGACCTTTTAGCCAGTTTGTGAACGCTTCACGTGTAAGTGTTCCGGCAGCAAGATCAAGGATGATTTGTTCCTGCTCAGCCACAGTTGCCTCAATCTCACATCCATTAAGGATCAAGAAAATTTCCATAGCCGCATGGCCAATTCTCTTGTTGCCATCAAAAAAAGGATGATTCATGACGAGCGAAAAACAGAGGGCTGTTGCTTTTGAAACAAGGTCTGGATAGAGATCGCTCTGATCGAAAGTAAGCCGAGGTTGATTGATTGCAGATTCAAGCGCTCCAATATCCCGAATCCCACGTAAACCGCCTGAAGAAGCAATTATCGTTTCATGAAGCTCAAGAACTTCAAGGAGTGAGAGGTAGCGCATTATGCAAGCCGCACGTAAAGCTCTTTATTCTTAGACAATACTCGACGCATTGCTTCTTCAAAGTCTGGTTCTGGCTGGGCGATAAGATCCTCAATAGATGCTGTAACGAACTGATCGGGCAACAGACCAAACTTCTTTGCTTTTTCCGTAAGGAGTGCGGCCTTTGAGTCCTCGATTTCCACAGTGATTCTTGCCATAACGGATTCCTCCAAGCCTATGTTACATACTATACATCAAGTCCCAGCCCCCGTCAAGTTCTCAGAAAGCCCTACTCCTCGGTTGATGGTTGATGGTTGGTTGCATTATCTTCATCACTTGCTAACCGTGAACCTTGAACCTTGAACCTTGAACCGTGAACCCCTGGGCCTGCGGCCGGAGGGCAGGCCTGAGCCGTTACAAACTTAAAACTTAAAACTCCGCCCGTTGCCCTATCAGAAACAAATGTGATATACTGTATCAAAGGCCAGGCGAAACAGGTCGCCGACTGGCAACTGGTAACTGGTAACTCGTAACCGGAATTTCAATCCGATCCAAATCCTAAGCACTAAATCCGAAACCCTAAACAAATCCCAATGGACAAAACTCAAATGACCAAAACACTTTTGAACATTCCGATTGAGGATTTTGCCCGAAGGGCATATTTTGGTATTGTTTAGGATTTAGGTATTCGGATTTAGGATTTTGCCCGAAGGGCATATCATGACTATGAGCGAAGCTCAACAAACTCGACCGAAGGTTTTGGCTGCCATCCCCTGCTTCAACACCGAACCTTTTATCGCAGATGTGGTATCCAATGCAAAAAAATATGTTGACCAGGTCATTGTAATAAATGATGGCTCACATGACAGCACAGCAGAGGCGGCAAGGACTGCCGGTGCTCTGGTGATAAACCATGGCGCAAACAGGGGCTATCGCGATGCTATACAAAGTCCCCTTAGAAGAGAGGATACCTGGGACTATCTGGAGTGGATGAAGGAAGCGTATCGAATGAAATAGCCAAGCTAGCGTGAGTTTATTAAACCATCGTCTCTAATAAGCTGTAATCCGTGTAAACACTGATATAATTCGCCCAATCAATTGTATACACTGAAGGGAATATTTGTTTTCAATTGTAATTCGG
>JALPXT010000102.1 GCA_023271485.1 Dehalococcoidia bacterium
GCTTAGTGAAAGGGACAAGACAATAGCCTATGGGGTGATCAAGCGAATGGAACTCCAGGAAATGGCTCTGAGGATGTTCAACGAGTTGAGTGGCGGAGAGAGGCAGAAAGTTCTGATGGCCAGAGCACTTGCCCAGGAGCCACAGGTTTTGCTTCTTGATGAACCAACAAGCAACCTCGATTTAAAGCACCAACTGGAGGTTTTGGAGCTTGTCGTAGAGCTGGTCCAGGAGAAGGGATTATCGGCCGTAATGGCGATGCATGATCTCAATCTATCTTCGAGGTTCTCGAATAAGATAGTAATGCTGAAGGACGGAAAAATATATGCCGCCGGTGAACCCGGGGATGTCCTCAATGTGGCAAACATAAGAACTGTATACGGGGTTGAAACTGCCATTAATGGTAATTCAGGCAGACCTCACATCATACCCCTGGCGCCGATCAGAAAAACTTCAAAGGGAGGATAAATCATGAAAAAGACCAGGATAGCTTATTTGACAACCAATCCAGGCGATGTGGTTCCTCTTACTTTAGCCATTAAGGCCATAACCGAGGAGAAAGGAGAGGTTATAGAGCTCGCCATCAGAAGCCGGGAGAATTTCATGGAGCCGGGCAAATTGGAGGAGTTCATTCATTTTGCCCAAACCTCCCACCTGCTGATCGTGCATTTACATGGAGGCAAGAAGAGTTTCCCTGATTTTGACACCCTTCTGTCTTCGCTGGAAACTGCAGGGGTCCCCATCCATATCCAGATAATGAATATCGAGCAGGATATTGACTTAATGAAGCATTCCACGGTGGATAAGGATGACTCTCAGGGAATCTCGCGATATATCAATTATGGTGGGCCTGACAACTTTAAGAATCTCCTCATATATATAGCAAATCGCTTTGGTGGGGCTGAATATGAGGTTGGTGAGCCGGAGAGACCCCCCTGGGATGGAATCTATCACCCTGATTTTGATTATCTGCCTACCCTGGATGAATACCTGGAGAAAAAACATATCCCCGGTCGGCTTACCGTAGGGCTCTGGTTTCCTCAAAGCTTCTGGCAAGCCAGAAACACCGTCTTTGTTGACAGCCTGATCGAGGAGATTGAAAAGCAGGGGGCAAATGTCATTCCGGTATTTCTTTCTTCCATTGAAGATGTAGATCTCGGCACCAAAGGGCCGCAGTGGGTCCTTGAAAACTTCTTTATGAAGGAGGAGAAGCCCCTGATCGATGTCTTAATCCACCCCATGATGTTCCACATGCCCAGTCGGATGTCTCAGGACTCGAAAGATAGTGGAGAAAAACAGGAGAATAGAGGCTTCTTAAACAGACTGGAAGTGCCGGTGATAAAGGTGATATTGGCGCATAACACGCTGGAGGAATGGCAGGATAGTCCGCAGGGGTTAACTCCGATGGATGTCACCATGAACGTTGTCATGCCGGAGTTCGATGGGATGTTGATTACCGTGCCCGTAGCCGCCAAAAGGTTTTCTGAAACCGACCCCTTAACCGGAGCAAGAATTATAAGGTATGAACCCATCGTTGAGAGGATCAGCAAAGTCGTTCGCCTGAGCCTGAATTGGGCAAGACTGAGGCATAAACCTAACAGCCAGAAGAAGGTGGCTGTCATCTTTCACAACTATCCCCCACGAAACGACACTATCGGCACCGCCTTTGGGCTGGATTCACCGGTTTCTGTCTGGAATCTCCTGCGTGACATGAGAGAGGCAGGGTACGAGCTGGATTACATGCCGGAAAGTGGGCAGACCTTGATCGAGGACATAATTGAACGGGTTACCAATGACCGCCGCTGGGCCAGCCCCGAGGAGATGGCCAAAAGGGCGATAGATAAGATTCCTCATGAGCAATACCTGGAGTGGTTTGAGGAACTTCCCTCGGAGGTGCAGGGTAAGATGACGGAGGCTTGGGGAAAGCCGCCGGGTGATCTATTTAGTCACAACGGTAAATTGTTAGTCCCTGGCATTATGAATGGCAATATATTCATCGGGATTCAGCCGCCAAGAGGGTTTCTGGATGACCCCGCTGCCATTTATCACAGCCCCGACCACCCCATCCCCCACCATTACTACGCCTACTATCGCTGGATTCGGGATGTATTCAAAGCCGATGTGGTGATGCACATCGGTACACATGGTTCTTTGGAATGGCTGCCCGGAAAATCAACAGGCCTTTCGGAATCCTGTTTTCCTGATATCGCCATCTCCGATTTGCCCAATATCTATCCCTATATCATCAACAACCCCGGCGAGGGGGCTCAGGCTAAGAGGAGGAGCTACTGCTGCATCATCGACCACCTGGCACCGGTGATGCACAATGCCGATTCCTATGGTGAGATGGCCGAACTGCATGTTTTATCGCATGACTATTCTCACGCTGTAACTGAGGATCCGGGGAAGATCCCGGTGGTACAAAAGCTGATCTGGGAAAAGGTATGCCAGACAAAGCTCGATCAGGACCTGCAAATTGACGAAGCCACGGCTTTTGCCGATTTTGATGACTTCCTGGCGAAGTTGCATGGGTATTCACATGAAATAGCCGATACCCAGATTCGAGATGGACTGCATACCCTGGGTGAGGCGCCGGTCGATTCCCGCCTGGTTGAATTCCTGGTTACCTTGACCCGATTGAGTAATGGCGATGTACCCTCACTGAGGCAGACCCTGGCCGAGATGAAGGGCTATGACTACGATGACCTTGTGGCAAACAGAGGGAAACTGCACCCCAGCGGAAAGAGCAATGGGCACATCATCGAAGATATGCATGAACTTTCCCTGCAACTGGTGGAGAAGCTTCACGACCATGAATTTCAGGCGGAGAGCATCGATGCTATAACCAGAGAAGTACTGGGGGAGAGCAATGCCGCCCTTACGAGGGTGCTAACCTACATCGCCAGCTCCATCGCCCCCAATTTAGCGGCCACCACCGATGAACTAACAAATACCCTGCTGGCTGCCAATGGTGGGTTTATCCCCCCAGGACCCTCGGGTGCTCTCACTAGAGGGATGGCGGATATTCTGCCCACGGGGAGAAATTTCTACTCCATAGATCCTCAGGCGATACCCTCCCCCGCTGCCTGGAAGATAGGGATGGCTCTGGGGGATGCCCTGCTGGAGCGCTACCTCAAGGACGAGGGGAAATACCCGGAGAGCATCGGCATTATCCTCTGGGGGACGAGCACCATGAGAACCAAGGGAGATGACATCGCTGAAATCTTTTACCTGATGGGTATTAAGCCAATATGGGAAGAGAGCAGCGGCAGAGTGAAAGGAATCGAGGTTATTCCCATCGAGGAACTGGGGCGCCCTCGTATCGATGTCACCGTTCGGATCAGTGGACTCTTCAGGGATGCCTTCCCCAATCTTGTACACCTTCTGGATGATGCAGTGGAGATGGCAGCCAATCTCAAAGAACCTTTGGAGATGAATTACCTTGCCAAGCATGTTCAGCAAGAGATGGAGGAAAAGATAGCCTCAGGCATGAATGCTGAGCAAGCAAAGGAGGAATCCGGCTACCGTATTTTTGGCTGCAAGCCGGGGACCTATGGGGCCGGGGTGAATAATGCGATAGATGCCAAGAACTGGAAGGATGAGAAGGACCTTGCTGAAATCTATGTGGTCTGGGGTGGCTATGCCTATGGGAAAAAGAATTACGGAGTAACCGTGCCGGAGCAATTTAAGCAACGTTTAAGCCGGCTTGATTTAACGGTCAAAAACCAGGATACCCGCGAATACGATATGTTGGATAGCGATGATTTTTACTCCTACCATGGGGGGATGATCGCCGCCGTCAAGGCGTTCAAGGGAGAAATGCCCC
>JALPXT010000103.1 GCA_023271485.1 Dehalococcoidia bacterium
ACGCATTTTATCCCTCAACTGGTCAAGAGCATCCGAATTGCTATTGAAAGAGGCTTGCGGCTCCCCATAGTCTACAACTGCGGCGGCTACGAAGACGCAAGCACCATCAGGTTGCTGGAGGGCATAATTGACATCTATATGCCCGATATGAAATACAGCGATCCCCAAAATGCCCGGGGATACTCCAATGCTGCGGATTACTTTATCCGCTGCCGGGAAGCGGTCAGGGAGATGCACCGTCAGGTCGGCGATCTCGATCTCGACGGCCGAGGTATCGCCCGGCGAGGCTTACTCATAAGACATCTGATTCTGCCCAATGATCTGGCCGGGAGCCGGGAGATTTTGAGGTTCATCGCCGAGGAGATCTCGAAGGATAGTTATGTCAACATAATGTTCCAGTATCGGCCAATATTCAAGGCGGGAGAGTATGAAGAGCTGAACAGGAGACCTACCCTGGACGAGTACCGGGAGGCCGTCGCTATGGCCCAAGATTTCGGACTGCATCGCGGCTTCGGGAGATAGGATAAAGAGGATGTCCTCGCTAACACCGAGAATTAACAAGAGGAATTATAAACGTGAAACTTGTCTACCCATCAGCACAAGAACAGCCCTCAAACCACTTGCACCAGCCAGTCACAGTAGTAACACCTCAGCAGTTGGGGCCTGCCAGGAACCTGGCAGAACTTCGCCGTGGCATAGCATTCCGCATTGGTAACACAGCGTCCGTTGAGACACCGGACGCCACCCACATCCTTTGCTAATTTAGGTGTTTTCCTCTTTGGCCCCTCGCTCACCCCGGTCTCCACGGCTCCCAGAAGCAGAGCAATCAAGGCCATCCTGACTGGAACCCCGTATCCGGCCTGCCGGAAGTAGGCCGCCCGCTTATCCTGGTCCACTTCATAGGCCAGCTCACCCGTACGGGGCAGCGGGTGCATGATCAGGGCATCATCCCGCGATTTTTCCAGCAACTGCCGGTTGATCCGATAGCTTTCCTCGGCAGCATCACCGATTTCCCCGGCAGAAAGTCGCTCCCGTTGGAGCCTGGTGAAGTAGAGCACATCGAGGTTCTCGAGCAAGAAACTCATGAACCCTTCCTGCCCGCCAGACCCCACCCTGGCACCACTCCTCCTCGAGGATGTCTCGGCTTGATGTAGCACCAATGAACCTTCATCAACTACATCTTCCAGTGATTCGTATTCCGTGAGCTTACACCTGTAAGACTTGAGGGTATCTCGAATATGATCCGGCAGTTCGAAGTCCGGGGGAGCGATGCAGGTTATCTCGGCCCCGAATCTGGCCAGCCCGATGGCCAGCGAATGCACCGTTCTACCGTGGCGCAGGTCGCCGCATAGCGCCACGCTCTTTCCCCTGATGGCCCCCTTCTCTTTCCTGATGGTGTAGAGATCAAGCAAAGTCTGAGTCGGGTGCTCGTGGGCTCCGTCGCCCCCGCTGATTACCGGAACCGATGAGTGTTCGGCGGCCAGCCTCGTCGAACCGTCAAGCGGATGGCGCATCACGATAACGTCCGCATATCTTTCGAGCACTCTGATGGTATCGGCAATGGATTCGCCCTTGGCAACCGCGGAGGTCACCTGCGCCTCGGCATGGCTCACCACTGTGCCGCCCAGTCTGTGCATCGCTGTTTCAAACGAGCTTCTGGTGCGGGTGCTGGGCTCATAGAATATGGTGTAGAGTTCCTTCCCCTGGCAAAGATCCAACCTCTTACCCTTCTCAAGAGCAGAGCTCATCTCATCAGCCAGGTTCAGAACCGCCTCTATCTCCTCGTTGGAGAAGTCGTTAATGGAGATCAGATCTCGTCCGGCAAGCATCACTTGCGACCACCTCTTGATAAGGATTATAGCAAATCCATTCCAACAACTCAACGCGAATTCGCATCGGCGGGGAATTTGTGCTAAAATACACACGTTATGTCCGATCATATTCTCGTCGCTGTTGCCTGGCCGTACGCCAACGGACCGCTACACCTGGGCCACATCGCGGGGGCTTATCTCCCCGCCGACATCTTCGCCCGCTACCATCGCCTGAAGGGGAACCATGTCTTGATGGTCTCCGGCAGCGATATGCACGGCACCCCCATAACCATCAGCGCCGAAAGGGAGGGAATCAGTCCTGAGGAGGTAGCCACCAGGAATCACCAGGGATTCCTGGAATCGTGGCGGAAGCTGGGTATTTCCTTCGATCTTTTCACCACCACCCACACCCTTAACCATGCCGAGGTGGTTCACGAAATATTTCTCACCCTCTGCGACAAGGGGCTCATATTCAAAGATAGCATGCCTTCAGCGTATTGCCCGCAGTGCGATCGCCATCTTCCCGATCGTTACCTGGAAGGCACATGCCCCTACTGCCACTTCCCCGATGCCAGAGGAGATCAGTGCGACGAGTGCGGCAAGACCCTCAGCACCACTGACTTGATCGGCCTTCGATGCAGCATCTGCGGCGCTCCCCCTGAGATCAGGGTTTCAGAGCATTTCTTTCTGAGACTCTCCCGTTTCACCAACCAGCTCGAGTCGTGGACCAGGGAGCAGACTCATTGGAGACCGAATGTCTCCAGTTTTACCATGCGATACATCGAGGAAGGTCTCCGTGACCGGGCGATCACCCGCGACCTGGAATGGGGCGTCAGCGTGCCGGTTCCCGGATTTGAAAAGAAACGCATTTACGTCTGGTTTGAGGCGGTCATCGGATATCTCTCGGCGAGTAAGGAATGGGCAAAAATCAATGGAGACAGCGAGCTGTGGCACCGGTTCTGGACGGGAGATGCCAGGACTTACTATTTTATCGGGAAGGACAACATCCCTTTTCACACCCTCATCTGGCCGGCGATTCTCCTGGGATATGAGGGGCTGAGCCTGCCCTACGATGTTCCCGCCAACGAATTCCTAACCCTGGAGGGGAAACAGTTCTCCACCAGCCGCAACTGGGCGGTCTGGCTTCCCGACTATCTGGAACGCTACGATCCCGACCCGCTTCGATACATACTCTCGGTCAACATGCCGGAGACCGGCGATACCGACTTCTCGTGGAGGGAATTTCTCCGGCGCAACAACGACGAGTTAGTGGCCACCTACGGCAACCTGGTTCATCGTGTGCTCAGCTTCACCTATCGCAATTTCAACGGCCATATCCCCCCGCTTGGGGAGCTCGATGTCAGTGACAACGCACTACTGAGCAAGGCGAGGGATACCCTGGATAGCGTCGGCGAATCTCTCAGTAACTGCCGTTTCAAGGAGGCCATAAAGGCAGCATTTTCCCTGGCACAGGAGGCCAATCGCTACCTTGATGAGAAGGCTCCCTGGAAGGTGATCAAGCAGGATAGAGACGCCGCGGCGCATACTGTCGGAGTGGCACTGGGAGCCATTTCCTGCCTCCGGACGGTGTTGTATCCCTTCCTGCCCTTCAGCTCTGAAAAGCTTCACCGCCTTCTTGGCTCCCCCGGAAGCATCGAGGATGCCGGCTGGAGTTTCACTTTCCCATTGACGGGGCAGGCTCTGGCCCCACCGGAACCACTCTTCACCAAGCTGGATGAGGATGTTGTCGTCGAGGAGACATCCCGACTGGGGCAGTTCGTTATGCCTTAAATCTCTTGTCTTTGACGTACTTGACTTTAGTTCCTGATTCGTCAATTATCT
>JALPXT010000104.1 GCA_023271485.1 Dehalococcoidia bacterium
TCGCTCTTCCCGCTTTTCCAATCTTAGTAAATACCCCTTTTCCCACAATTCCTGAAAGATCAATGGTCGCCATTTGCCTGGATATATTAGTAAGCTCTTGATACTCTTTATTCGTAATCTTCCCCTTCTCTTTAACATACGTCACCGCCTTCATCTGCCGCTCATTTAACCCCAAATCTCGAAGATATTCCTCTGTATAGATGTCTTTCCTGAAGATTACTCTAAATCCTTGATGTTCTTCGAACTGCGGTTCTGGAAGTCCTGCCTTTGTGCAAGCATCCCTCATCTTGTCTATCCCGCTTCCCCACTGCTCAATCCAGCCCATGTCGTAGAAAATCCCCCCTATTCCCTTGTTCCTGAGCACTGACGAGTGGGGCTTGTATAATTCCTCTACTGTAATACCCAAAGGCAGACCACCCGGACTCCAAACAATCAATTTGTCATCATATATCCTGACCTCAGTATTGGAGGGAATCGTATAGTCCCGATGACAGGCTGCATTGATAACCGCCTCCCTTAAGGCATCAAGAGGATAATCCCAGATTTGCTCTCTTGCCGGAAGTTTATCCCAACTCATCCCGACAGAATGAAAATGCATTTGTGCGATTTCTTGCATATTCATTATACGATTGCTATTTCCTATCCTTCTGAAGTATTTGCCTTTCACCGATACGGGTTTAATAGGGAATTCTTTAATCCAGATGATGACGATACTCTTCCCAGCTATCTCGGTTACCTCAATTTCAGGTATCACTCGAGGCTCAGTGCCTTGAGAGATACGATTCGCCCAGTTTCCTAAAGTTTCTCTTCCAACTTGCACACCTTTAACCTTATTTATATCAGTAATGCCAATAAGAATGGTCCCGCCTTTTGTATTGGCAAAAGCTCCCGCAGTCTCTACTGTTTCCTTGTCAAAGCTCTCTTTGAACTCTAATGTTTCGGTTTCCCCTGAGGCCAACAACTTTTCCAGCCCGTTCTCTTCCGTGCTCATCTTATCAGCCCAGACTTTGTGAAACTATGATAATCCTCTTTGTTCTTGCCGATGATTATATGGTCTAACACCTTTATTCCAACGAGGTTACACGCATTTATGATACAGCTTGTTATTCTAATATCTTCATCTGATGGCTCTGCATCACCCGATGGGCGAATCAGGTCTTCTGTCCAGCCACGGCGATGAAGCGCAGGATCGATCAGTTTTGCCCTGGTGTCAGCTTCTGTCAACGACACTGCACCTCCTCCATTTTTGCCCAATAATCTGCAGCCATCTATAGACTACTGTCTTTTAGAAAACTTGTCAATAAGGCCGCTCTTGGCAACGTTCTCCCCAGTGTTTATTACGCCCATGCGTGCCTCCTCATCCGTAGCCGCACCCTTTACGGCTGCGATTTGGAACCCATCTTCCAGGATATCAAGATGTCTGAGAGCAACTACTTCCGGGGAGTGCCTACGCCGCTTGCCGCGCTTCTGCAAAAGTCTATGACGACAAGGGAATTACAGATAGTATATAATCCTGCTTGGAGAAGCGGCTTCTTCCGTTTCCTAACCTTATTTGAAAGGAGGATGAAACATGACCAACCTGTATAATGAGGCTTATGAGAGATCGATTAATGATCCAGACAGCTTCTGGGGCGAGGCCGCTGAAAATTGCCATTGGTATAAGAAATGGGATAAGGTTTTAGACGACTCCAACAAACCATTTTACCGGTGGTTTACAGGAGGGCAAATCAACACCTGCTACAATGCACTGGACTATCACATTGAAAACGGCCTGGGAGACCAGGATGCATTGATCTATGACAGTCCTGTAACAAACACCATTAAAAAGTTCACCTATTCTGAGCTCAGAGACGAGGTTGCTAAATTAGCCGGTGCCCTTGCTGCCCAGGATGTGCAAAAAGGGGATAGAGTCCTGATATACATGCCGACGATTCCTGAGGCAGCTATTGCCATGCTGGCCTGCGCCCGTTTGGGGGCAGTTCATTCGGTGGTTTTTGGTGGATTTGCGGCAAAAGAGCTGGCTGTTCGCATCGATGATGCCAAGCCAAAAGTAATTGTTTCAGCCTCCTGCGGCATCGAAGTTGCGAAAGTAATTCCATACAAACCGCTTCTTGACAGGGCCATTGAAATGGCAGCGGCAAAACCCGAACACTGCATTATCCTGCAGCGACCCATGGAAGCCGCCAGCATGATAGAAGGGAGGGACCTTGACTGGAACGATGTCATTGCAGAAGCCAAGCCCCATGACTGTGTTCCGGTGGCCGCCACCGACCCCCTTTACATTCTTTATACCTCAGGCACAACTGGTGTTCCCAAGGGTGTGGTACGGGATAACGGGGGACATATCGTAGCCCTGAAATGGACCATGAAAGCCATCTACAATGTTGACCAGGGAGATGTTTACTGGACTGCATCCGATGTGGGCTGGGTTGTTGGGCACTCCTACATTGTTTACGGTCCGCTTTTGCAGGGATGCACCACAGTACTTTTCGAGGGGAAACCGGTCGGTACACCGGATGCAGGGGCATTCTGGCGGGTCATATCAGAACACAAGGTCAAATGTTTGTTTACCGCACCCACAGTATTTCGGGCCATCAAACGAGAGGATCCCGGGGCCGAGTTGATGGAAAATTATGATCTGTCGAACTTTAAAGCACTCTTTCTTGCCGGTGAACGGCTCGACCCCGACACCCTGAAATGGGCTGAAAGCAATCTGGGTGTACCGGTTATTGATCACTGGTGGCAGACAGAAACGGGTTGGGCTATCGCAGCCAACTGTCTTGGCCTTCATCACTTTCCGGTCAAGGAGGGCTCGCCCACAAAGCCCGCGCCCGGATGGAATCTCTATGTGGTTGACCCGGATAACAAGCCAGTCAAGCCCGGCGAAATCGGCGCCCTTGTGGTCAAGCTTCCACTTCCTCCGGGAACCCTACCCACCCTCTGGAACAACGATGCTGGTTTTCTTAGCGCTTACCTGGAAGAATTTCCGGGGTATTACAAGACGGCAGATGCCGGGTTTATTGATGAAGACGGTTATGTCTTTGTCATGACCCGAACCGATGACATTATCAATGTTGCAGCCCATCGTCTTTCAACCGGTGGTATGGAAGAGGTTTTGGCGGACCATCCTGACGTGGCAGAATGTGCAGTAGTCGGTGTTGAGGACGAGCTAAAAGGTCAGGTGCCCATCGGCTTTTTGGTTTTAAATGCCGGGGTTATGCGAGATCACGATGAGATCATAAAGGAAGTGATTCAGATGGTGCGTGACCGTATCGGCCCTGTGGCATCCTTCAAGACAGCCGCGGTGGTAAAGCGTTTGCCGAAAACCCGATCCGGGAAGATCTTAAGAGGGACTATCCAGAAGATCGCAGATAACAAGGAATACAAAACCCCAGCCACGATAGATGATCCTGCGACGTTGGAAGAAATGGAACAAGCCTTGAACTCGATCGGATATGCAAAGGCAAGAAAATAACGTTTCCACCTGAAAGACAAAGTTTTCCGGTGGAATCTGAGCCATATTCAAAAAGATAAGCCGACACAAAATTCGGTTTTTTGTGCCGGCTATTTTTTCAATCAGCTCTCCGCTTCCCCTTCTATTTCTAGATATTTTTTA
>JALPXT010000105.1 GCA_023271485.1 Dehalococcoidia bacterium
CAACATCTATTCGCTCCAGCATCTCCTTCTTGTCCTCTGGGAGCTTACCATCGATGGGAAGAATGTTCGACACATGATCGCTCACAAATTCCGAGTTTACC
Organism: Dehalococcoidia bacterium; assembly: GCA_023271485.1. Taxonomy (GTDB): domain Bacteria; phylum Chloroflexota; class Dehalococcoidia; order SZUA-161; family SpSt-899; genus BS503. The sequence continues at coordinate 102 of JALPXT010000105.1, forward strand.
TCCAGCAGTTCAATCAGCAGCCTCTCCTCCCGCAATATCCCCTCAGGAGAGAGCAACTTAAATTCTCCCTGTTCCAGCTTGTCCTCCAGGGGTGTGCCCGGCAATACCCTCAGGGTACGGATGCGGATGAAATTGGGATCTATGGCATTCAACACCCTGGCGGTCCCCTTAGCGTGCTCCTTCCAGCGATCTTCGCCGCCAAGCCCCAGGATGACGTACTCCGAGAGCGATATCCCGGCCTCCTTGACCCTTCTGCCCGCCTCAATCATTTCCCCGGCCGATGTTCCCTTATCAGTGTATACCAGAAGTTCATCATCCCCGGTTTCCAGACCCAGGTGGAGCCGTGAGAGCCCCGCTTGCTGCAGCTTTCTGAGCTCATCCGGCGTTTTCTTGAGGACCGTCTTGGCCCGGGCGTAGCTGGTCACCCTTTCCAGCGTGGGGAATGCCTGGCACAGAAATTCAATCACTTCGGCCAGATCATCGGTCTTCATAATGAGGCTATTTGCATCGCCGATAAAGGCCGTCTTCACCCCTGTGTCAGTAAGCCAGAATATACCATTATGCATGGCCACCTGTTCAATGCGATCTCCATAACCATGCTCCCCAGCCCACCCGGTTATCTCCTGGGCCAGGGACTTCATGGCCAGAATATCCTGCTTGATGTCCTCCACCGGCCTCAGTTGAAACCTCTCTCGATTATAAAGCACGGCATAGCAAAAAGCACACCTGCCCCAGGGGCAGTTTCTCGTTGCCCGCACCAACAGCGAGCGGGTCTCACTGGGTGGCCTGATGGGAGTAAGTTCATATTGCATCATCTCAACTAAGCCTCGCAAGAATCTCCGCTTCCCGGACTATCATCGCCTGTTTTTCCCCCGGCTGCTGGTGGTCGTATCCCAGCAGGTGAAGTATGCCGTGAATCGTCAGGATAGCAAACTCCCGCTTGAGCGAATGCTTTTGCTCCTCGGCCTGCCTTGCCGCCTGGGGGCAGGAGATGATCGCCTCACCAAGATGAGTCACTCCATCTGGGGGTAAGTGAAACGATGAATCCTCTGCACCAGGAGCAAAGGCCAGAACATCGGTCGTCTCGTCAACCCCTCGATAGGTTCGATTGAGTTCGTGAACCGTCTGATCACCGGTAACCAGCAAGCTCAACTCTGCGGGATAGTCAATCTCCTCAAAGGTGAGCGTCATTTCGGCTGGCTGGCGGAGCCATCCGTCCTGCACCTGATCTTGAAATGGCTCCTCGATATGGATTCCCAAAATCCAGTTCAAGGCTATCTCCCAATCCTGGCCGGAATCTCGGCCGGGCTCTCGGCGATGCGCACCCCCACCGCGGCCAGTGCCTTCTTCTTCTCCTCGGCCCGTCCGGCGGTTCCGGTTACGATAGCTCCCGCATGTCCCATGCGGCGGCCCGGGGGAGCGGCGCTTCCGGCGATAAAGGCGGCCACCGGCTTAGTCACCCTCTCCTTGATAAACGCCGCCGCTTCCTGCTCCGCGGTGCCCCCGATCTCGCCGATTAGCACTATCGCCTCGGTTGCGGGATCTTGTTGAAAGAGATCTAATGCCTCCACGAAAGTAGTGCCGATTATTGGGTCGCCCCCGATACCCACGCAGGTTGATTGCCCGATCCCTGTCTCGGTGAGCATAGCGGCAACCTCATAGGTCAGAGTGCCGCTGCGGGAACAGACGCCCACGGTGCCCTGTTTGAACGCCGCACCCACCATTATCCCCACTTTGCACTTCCCTGGAGAGATAACTCCGGGACAATTCGGGCCAATGAGACGAGTATTCCTTCCCCGAAGATAGTGGCGAACGGCGATCATGTCAAAGGTCGGGATACCTTCGGTGATGCAAACGATGGGCGAGAGGCCGGCATCGGCGGCCTCGAAAATGGCATCTGCAGCGAAGGGTGCCGGGACAAAGATTATGCTGGCATTGGCCCCGGTCTCCTTCACTGCCTGCTCTACGGTATTGAAGACCGGGACTGTATTCTCCCATAGAGTGCCCCCCTTGCCTGGGGTAACACCGGCGACCACCCTGGTGCCGTATTCGATGCAGGCCCGGGCGTGAAAAGTGCCCTCACCGCCGGTAATGCCTTGAACCAACAGCCGGGTATTCTCATCGACAAGTATACTCACTGCTAACCCCCTTCTTGCCAGAGATTCCCCGCGGCAGCGGCCACCGCCTTATCGGCCGCCTCACGGAAGGTCTTGGCCCTTATCAAGTTCAGACCGGATTCGCTCAGTATGCGCTCCCCCTCGGCAAGGTTGGTACCGGCAAGCCTGACCACCACAGGTGACTTAATATCCATTTCCTTGTGGGCCTCCACGATCCCGGTGGCAATGGTGTCAACGCGTGCCATCCCGCCGAAGATATTGACCAGCACCGATTTCACATTGGGGTCAGCGGAGAGAATGCGGAAGGCATTGACCACTCGCCGGGGATCATTGACGGTGCCGATGTCCAGGAAATTGGCCGGTCTGCCGCCGGCCAGTTTGAGGGTATCCATAACCGACATCGCCAGCCCGGCACCATTTACTACGATGCCGATATCGCCGTCCATCTTGACGTAGTTCTCGATGCCCTTACCTTTGGCATCCACCTCCAGGGGATTCTCCTGATCGGAATCGCGCAGTGCCGCAATGTCCTTCTGGCGATACAAGGCGTTATCATCGAAGTCGAGCTTGGCATCGAGGGCCAGCAAGCGGCCATCGGTGGTCACCACCAGCGGATTGATCTCCGCCAGGGAGCAATCCCTGGCTCGAAAAAGGTGGTAGAGCCCGGAGACCAAGGCGGTGGCCGGCCGGATTTGCTCCGCCTCCAGGTTCAAGCTGAAAGCGATCCGGCGTGCCACAAAAGGCTGGAACTCCAGCATTCCAGGATCGATGCAGGTTCGGATGATCTTCTCCGGGCTTTCGCCGGCCAGCTCCTCGATCTCCATACCACCGGCCTCGCTGGCCATGATCACCGGCGTGCCCGTGGTTGAGTCAATTATGATGCTCAGGTAAAGCTCACGTCGCGTATCCAGTGCTTCCTCTACCAGAATTGCATCCACCGGCGCCCCCTCAGGGCCAGTCTGTTGAGTCACCAGCCGCCTTCCGAGCATCCCGGCAGCAACCCTTGCTGCCTCATCCGGGAACTCAGCGGTCTTGATGCCCCCCGCCTTGCCACGACCACCGGCATGCACCTGAGCCTTAAGTACTACCCTTCCCCCAAGTTCGGCAGCAATCTCTCGGGCCTCCGATGCCGTTTTGGCGGCCCGACCTTTCGGCACCGGGATGCCAAATTCCGCAAAGAGTATCTTGGCTTGATATTCGTGTATCTTCACTGCTTTCACCTCCTTCACATCGGCGGAGGGGGTGGGATTCGAACCCACGGGATAGCTAGGCCATCCAGCGATTTTCAAGACCGCCGCCTTAAACCACTCGGCCACCCCTCCAGACGAGTCGAGTCAAGAGTCAAG
>JALPXT010000106.1 GCA_023271485.1 Dehalococcoidia bacterium
CCCCAAGATTTGGGGGGTACTCCTGCGGGGAGAGAAGGGGACAGCCAAGTCCATGGCCGTACGAGCTCTGGCTCAACTCCTTCCCCAGATTGAGGGGGTATCCGATTGCCCTTTCTTCTGTAAATCTGAGAGTGAAGATGGACTATGTGACACTTGCGCCGCCAGAGCCGCCCAGGGTGAGGAGTTTAACCTTACCATGAGACAGGTACCGGTGGTAGAGATGCCAATAGGGGCTACCGAGGACAGGGTTGTAGGCATGCTTGACATCGAGAGGGCAATCAAGACTGGGGAGAAGCACTTTGAGGCGGGACTCCTGGCTGCTGCCAATCGGGGCATCTTATATATCGACGAGGTGAACCTGCTGGATGACCATCTGGTGGACGTTTTACTCGATGCCGCTGCCATGGGGGTCAACTGCGTGGAGCGGGAGGGAATCTCCTTCAGTCACCCTGCACAATTCATCATGGTAGGAACCATGAACCCTGAGGAGGGAGAGCTACGACCTCAGCTCCAGGATCGCTTTGGGCTGGCTGTGGAGGTCAAAGGTATGGCCGACCAGGAGGCCAGGGCAGAGGTAGTCAGGCGGCGTATTGCCTTTGAGAGGGATCCCGCGGCCTTTGCCGCTGCCTACGAGAAGGAACAGGAGGAGATACGGCAACAAGTCCTGAAGGCTAAGAAACTGCTGCCTGCGGTGCAACTCAGCGAGGAGATGCTGAAGCTAATCACCCAGATATGTATTGACTTTGCTGTTGATGGACACCGTGCTGACATTGTGATACATAAGACGGCCACTACTCTTGCTGCCTACCATGGAAGAACCGAGGTCAATGAGGAAGATGTAAGGGAGGCGGCTGAGCTGGCGCTTCTTCACCGCCGTCGCCGCCAGCCCTTTGAGCAGCCGGAGCTAAATCAGCAGCAGCTTGAGGAGAGCATTCAAAGCTGGCGCCAGAATCAGGAGAATCAGCCTGAAGACCAGCAGGAGCAGGAGGAAAAACAGGACTCTCCACCCACCGATACCCCTCCAAATAATGATAACAGCGATTCACCTGACGATGGGGAAGAGCCCCAAAGCGAGCAAACCTTTGAAGCCGATCCTCCATATAGGATAAAACCGCTGGCTGCTCCCGTGCTGGATCAGGTTTCTCGGAGTGGAACAGGACGACGATCAAAGAGCAGGACCAATTCCAAAACCGGGCGCTACGTGGAGAGTGCCATTCCTCGGGGCAAAACGACCGATCTTGCTTTCGATGCTACATTGCGGGCGGCAGCCCCTTTCCAAGCTCGGAGAAGGGAGGAAACACCCGGACAAAATGCCCTGCTTATAGAGAGCTATGATCTTCGCCTGAAGGTGCGTGAAAAAAAGGTGGGAAATCTCATCCTCTTTGTTCTCGATGCCTCAGGTTCCATGGCTGCAGTAGAAAGGATGAAAGCAACAAAAGGGGCAGTTCTTTCTCTCCTGATGGATGCCTACCAGCGACGTGACCGGGTGGGGATGGTAGTGTTCCGGGGAGAGAAAGCAGAGCTGGTGCTGCCTCCCACCAATAGCGTGGAGCTGGCAAAAAACCATCTGACCCATCTTCCCACAGGTGGGCGAACCCCTCTGGCTCGGGGACTGAATCTGGGGCTGGATACCATCAAGGAATATTTGTGGAGAGATAAACAGGTCCTTCCCCTGCTGGTCCTGGTTTCCGATGGGAAGGGAAACGTAAGTCTTAACGGGGGTGACCCAATTGAGGAAGCCAGGAGAATAGCCCAGGAGATAAGAGCGGCGAATATCAGGTCGATTGTCATTGATACTGAGCAGGGGTTCGTTACTCTCGGTCTGGTAGAGCAAATCTCTACCGAACTGGGAGGAACTTACATCCGACTTGAAGAACTGAAGTCCGAACCGATAATCTCCGCTGTTCAGGGGACTCTGGGCTATAGGGAAGAAAGGGGGTGATAGAGATCAAAGAATAAGAGTAAAAGAAAATAGCCCCCAATACACCGACAAAGGACCAAATTTAAAACAAAGGAGAGACGACTAATGAAAAAGATAGTACCAATACTGGTTGCGGTAACCTTGCTGGCAAGCCTCTTTACCATTGGCTGTCCGCCTCCCAGGGCAGAAGAGGCACCGCCGGCGACAATCACCATCATCGACTCGGCAGGAAGGCTGGTCGAGATTCCCCAACCCGTGGAGAGAATAGCCGTTGCGTCCAGCGGAGCGGCGCAAATTATCCGTGCCCTGGGAGCCACGGATAGGATTGTTGGGATAACCCGCCACATGGCCACAACGCGTGCCTATTTTTGGCCGTACTTAAAGGACAAGCCCCAAATAGGTACTGGCCATAGGCCTGAGCACGAACAGATATTAGCTGTTGAACCTCAGATTTTCATCACCATGTCCCGGTGGGGGGGGGCTCGAAGAGGCAGTGGAGAAACTGGAACCCGCGGGTATTAGAGTTGTGGCGATAGACGGTTTCAGGTTGGAAACCCTCTCCAGAGAGATAAAAACTTTGGGGTTAATCTTGGGCAAGGAGAGAGAATCCGTCGAATTTGCCAATTTTCTCCAGTCAAAGATTGATCTGATAGAGGAAAAGGCAGGAGAAATACCGCCCGAGGAGAGGAAAACGGTCTATTGGGAAATGGGACATCGCGATTTTCGCGCAGCCGGCCCGGGTTCCTCAGCCCACGAGATGCTTACTCGAGCGGGGGGAATTAACGTTTTCGCCGACCTTGGCGTGCCATTTGGAGAGGCTGACCCTGAGGAGATACTGATAAGAGACCCCGATGTGATCATTAAGGGCCCACACGGATCGAGGGTTGGAGGCTTTCTGGCCACCGATCCCAGCGATATGGCAGAGAAAAGGGCCGGGATGATGGCTCGAGCTGGCTGGAATGAATTGACAGCAGTAAGGGATGGTCGGGTATATATATTCGGTGGAGGTATTGGAGGGCCGAGAAGGGTGGTAATCCTTTCTTACATTGCCAAACTCCTTTACCCCGATATATTTGCCGATGTGGATGTTGAGGCTTTCCACAGAGAGCTTTTTCAAAGACAAGGCGTAGAGTTCGCCGGCATATATCTATACCCGCCCGTGGATTGAATAGGCCAAGATGCCTGTCAACATCACAAGGGTCTTTTTAGGTCATTGCGAGGAGCTACCCTCCTCGCAATGACCCAATTATGGAGGTTTTAAGAATGGTAACAACGACGGAAACCCTTGAGGCGAAACAGGCATACGCCAGCCTCACCGCCAGGAAGGTGCTCTTTATCCTGGTAGGGCTCACCGGTTGTGTCTCTCTGGCCCTGGTGGCGGTCTCTCTCGGCGCAGCAGAGTTAGGGGTGAGCACGGTAGCCTCGGCCATCGCTAACAGAATATTTCCCTTCCTTGATCTGGAGGTAACCACTAAAATAGATGTCATCGTTTGGAATATAAGGCTCCCCCGGATTGTAATGGGGATAATCGCCGGAGCCGGGCTTGCCATCGCCGGGGCATCCATGCAGGGAATTATG
>JALPXT010000107.1 GCA_023271485.1 Dehalococcoidia bacterium
GGGAGCCGAATTGAACGCGGAATGGGAGCCACAGTTGCTTGGTTTTCTATGCAAGTGGTGTAGCTATGGCGGCGCCGACCTCGCCGGAACCAGCCGTAAGAAATATCCCCCCAACATACGGATAATCAAGGTTCCTTGCTCCGGGAGAGTCGATCCCCTCTTCATCCTCAAGGCCCTGCAACTGGGTTTCGACGGCGTCCTGGTCTCGGGCTGCCACCCCGGTGATTGTCACTACCAAACGGGGAACTACCGTGCTCGAAGAAGGGTAGCGATAACCAAGAAGTTCTTGGAGTATATGGGCATGGAGCCTGAGCGGATTCAGGCCAGTTGGATCTCGGCTTCAGAGGCGGGAAAATTTGTCGAGGTGGTTACCGAGGTAACACAAGGGCTAAAAGAAACCGGCCCCAACCAATTGTTTGAAGCATAGGAATTTCAATAATTCCCATGCTTCGTAAAGGGGCGAAGCCCCTTGAAAACCCCAGGGCATAACCGCTTTAGGGGGTTTCAGGGGGAGAATCCCCCTGATGATCTTGATGAACAGCAACAACAAAATACAACAGAAGCTGCGGCATGAGGCTGGAGCCCTGCTGGAGCAAGATAAGGTTGACCGTATTATCGGTTTCGAACCAGGAAGCCTGAAATTCACCACTACCCCATTAATCACCACAGACAAAGGCGACCTCGACCGTCTGGTGATCAACCCCTTCATAGTCAACAATCTCGCTGTATTCCTGCCCGACCTCAAGGGGCGCATCGCTATTGTATCCAAAGGATGCGATAGCCGCTCCATCGTCAGCCTGATACAGGACAACAAGATCAGCCGGGACGATCTGGTGATCCTCGGTATCCCCTGCCCCGGGATGATTGAGCTACGTAAGGTGGAAAAGCTAACCGGCAAAGACAGAGATGAGCTGGATGATGTCGCGCGCCAGGGGGATACGGTAATAGTAAGCGTTGACGGCAAGGCAAGTGAATTCCCCATCAGCGAAGTCCTTTTTGACAACTGCCTCGCCTGCGAGTTCCCCACCCCACAGGATTACGATATCCTCCTTGGCGAACCAGCCGCAATGAGTCAAGAGTCGAGGGGAGGGGGACTCTGGACTCCAGACTCCAGACTCCAGACTCTCAAGGGGATATCCCCGCAGGAGAGGTGGGAGTTCTGGAGAAGAGAGTTCCGCCGCTGTATCCGCTGTTATGCCTGCCGGAACATCTGTCCGTCGTGCTTCTGCCAGCGCTGTTTTGTCGAGGAGAGTGAGCCTCAATGGCTGATGCCGGTGCCGCGGTGGCAGGAGAACCTCATGTTCCAGGCAATCAGGACCATCCATCTTGCCGGAAGATGCACCGATTGCGGGGAGTGCGAGCGCTCCTGCCCGGTGAATATCCCCTTGAGAAGCCTGACCAGAGAGATGTATGACCTGGTGGATGAGCTATTCCACTTCAAGGCGGGAATGGATAAGGATGCGCCCCCATTAATGACCCACTATGAACAGGAAGAGGCGGAGGATTTGATTAGATAAGAAATGAATCTCAAGAAGATAACCAAAAAGGATATTGGGAACCTTCTCAACCAGTGGAGCAAGGACTACACCATATTTGTTCCCTCCAATGAAGGTGATACCGCCGAGTTCCGAGTGCTGAGTTCCGAGTTCCGAGGCGGGGGGGAAGCCTCTATACTCAAAACTCCAAACTCAGTACCCAATCTGGATTGGTACAGAAATACCGTGAAGCCACTCAAGGCCAGCTTCTTCCCACCGGTGGAGGAAATGTTCCGCTTTCAGAAGGGGAAGGAAGGCCACAGTATAGAGTTGCCATCGCAAGAGCACCAGCAATTGATTTTCGGGATCCGCCCCTGCGATGGTCGGTCCTTAAGGTTACTGGACAATATCTTCACCGACACCTATCAAGACCCCTACTATCTCCCCAGGAGAGATAGCGCGGTGCTGGTCGGGCTGGGATGCCTTAAGCCCTATGACACCTGCTTCTGCACCTCCCTGGGTATCAGTCCGGGAGAATCAGAGGATGTCGACCTGATGCTCACCGATACCGGTGATGAGTTCTTGATCGAGGAGATAAGCGATAAAGGCAAACGTCTGATGGAGCTAACCGCCGGCCTTGAAGACGCAACCGAAGATGATACAGCCAGCGCCAGGGAAGCGAAAGGGATGGCTCAAAGCAAGGTGACCCGGGAAATAGACACTCAGCACCTGAGCCACAGGCTGCTGTCCTGCTTTGAAGATGAGGAGTACTGGGAGAAGGTGGCTGCCAAGTGTATCGGATGTGGCATCTGTACCTTTCTCTGCCCCACCTGCCATTGCTTTGATATAAGCGACGAGATGGTAAAGAAACAGGGGGCCAGATTCAGGTGCTGGGATAGCTGTGCCTTCCCTCTATATACCAAGATGCCCATGGAAAACCCCCGGGAGGAGAAATGGCAGCGGGTGAGACAGAAGGTATGCCATAAGTTTGAGTTTCACCCGATGAGTTTTGATGTTATAGCCTGTACGGGATGCGGAAGGTGTATTCGTCTATGCCCGGTGAACTGGGATATTTGCCAGACCTTAGCCCAACTGCCCGGGTAGATTAGCGGGTAGCGCATAGCGTATAGATTGAAGGCTGAAGACTAAAGGCTAAAGGCTGAACCTTGAACTGTGAACCGTGAACCGTGAACCTTCAACAGGGAGATCACCAATGACAGCGACCGATATTGGCGAGAAACACAGATTCCTGGCACAGGGTAATGTATACCTGCCGCACATAGCGGTAATCGAAAAGATAATTGACGAAACCCCTGGCGTCAGAACCTTCCATTTCAACTTCAAGGATGAGAAGCTAAGAGATGAGTTCAGCTTCGAGCCGGGGCAATTCGGCGAATACTCGGTCTTCGGAGTTGGCGAAGCTACCTTCTGCATTTCATCGAGCCCCACCCGGAGCGACCACCTCGAGTTTGCTCTAGCGCGGGTGGGCAAGGTAACCAACGCCCTGCACCGGCTCGGCGTAGGCGCGGAAATCGGCTTCAGAGGGCCCTATGGCAACAGCTTCCCCCTTGATCTCCTGCAGGGGAAAAACCTCGTTTTCGTCGGCGGCGGCATCGGTCTGGCTCCGCTAAGGTCTCTCATCTGGTATGCCCTCGACAACAGGGATAAGTACGGCGATATCGACATCATCTATGGGGCGCGCTCTCCTGCTGACCTGTGCTTCAAGTACGACCTGGATGCATGGGGCGACGACAAGACGGTCAATATGGTAACTACCGTTGATCGAGGAGATGAAAACTGGAAGGGTCGAGAGGGCTTCGTCCCTCAGGTACTGGAGCAGGCGGCGCCCTCAGCCGGCAATGCCGTGGCCATCGTTTGCGGTCCGCCGATTATGATAAGATTCACCTTCCCCGTTCTGGAGAAACTCGGCTTCACACC
>JALPXT010000108.1 GCA_023271485.1 Dehalococcoidia bacterium
TTCACTTCGTTCAGGGTGACATAGGGTGGCTGAACACTTACTTGTTTTCTAACCCTTCGGGGTGACCCCTCAGGGGAACCCTTGAACCTTGAACCCCGGAACTTTGAACCTGATAGGTAAGCGTTAAGCACGGAGCGCTATGAATGAGAAGGAGGCTGCAGTCGTGTCCTCAGCCCTTGAAGGGGCTTCGCCCATAGGCGCTATCGGAGCTTGAGTTCCTTCACCAACGATTTGCGGCTCTGGGGATTGTTCCTGCCGAGGTATCTCAGGAGACGCTGCCTTCGCCCTACCAGTTTCAGAAGTCCCCGTTGGGTATGGTAGTCATGCTTGTGTACCCTTAGATGCTGGGTCAGCTCATTTATCCTCTCGGTGAGAACAGCGATCTGGACCTCCGAGGAACCGGTGTCTCGCTCATGGATCCTGAATCGTTCCATGATGGCATTCTTTTGCTCTTGTTGCATCCTCAACCTCTCTCTTCGAGCTTCATTATAGCATAGCCCGCCCCCGTTGTAAAGGCAAAGCCTCTCCGGGAATCAGACCTCAATTATGGCGTAGCCTCTGCGGCTGAACTTGAAGAGGTTGAAGGCCAGCGCCTCGGCGTCGTGCTTGCGCCCGGAGATCACCACCAGGTTCGATTCCTTATTCCCCTTGGCCAGCCCCTCGAGCAGGGCGGTCGTGGCCGGGCGTTCCCGGGCCGCCGCCGCCAGGCGTCTATATTCTATCTCCAGCAAAGAGGCTAAGGCCTTCGCCGGATCGCTCTCCACAGATCGCAGCCGAAAAAGGTCTGCTCGCAGCCGGGCCACATCCGGCGGAGCCAGATACTTCAGCGGGCTGATGAAGCTGACCATCTGTTCCGCCACCTCCAGAGCCCTGGTGAGGATCGCCCGTGGGGGGAGAACGGGGGTAGTCAACCTCACACCATCCTGATCATAAGCAGCCAGAGCGGAGGGGATGCTCTCCTGCGCCAGGGAGAGGGCGGTGGCGATGATATTGTAGGCCAGCTTGTCCGCTTCCTCATTATCGGTGACCGCCAGGTTTATCAGTATCAGCGCCGGCTGCCCCTTGAGTTCGCTGAACTCCTTGGACACCAGCTCGTTCAGCTTTGCCGAGTGTTTCCAGTCAATGGACTTCATACTGTCACCCGCCTGGTAGGGACGGCTCCCGTAATACTCTATCCCCGTTCGACTCGCCGCAGCAGCGCGGAATACACCCGAGGTGGAGAGCAGCGGCAAGGCCCCGGGATTGGTCCCCTCGAGGTATTTCCGGGCCAGCCAGGCGAGATATCTCGCCCGGGGGATGACGTAAAGCCGCACCGGGTTCAGGTCGAAGGCTGATTCTATCAGCCCCCAGCGGTCGAGGAACTCTCCGCCGAGCACAACCTCGGAGGGGCCCGAAAGGGGAGGGGTAACGGAGACGTTCAGGGTGAATTCCCGGGCATGGGCAAGAGAGAGCATCTCGGGCGTCACCCTTATCCAATCGTACTGCGAGCTCAGGAACACCTTCCCCCCCACCGTGGCTTGCGGGACAAGCTTGACCACAACATCGCCTTTGGTACCGGCCACCAGGCGAAGCTTGACCCTCTCCTCCTCCACCGGTTGCGGCGGCAGCCCCCGGAGTACAACTGCCAGAAGAATCAGCAGGTAGGCCAGCGAGGCGGTCGAGGTCAGACTCAAGACCTGGTTCCCGAGGGGGAAGGAAAGGAGAAGTATCAGGGCCGCTATGCAGAAAAGCGTCAGGGAAACATTGCTCGGCCGGCGCCGCCCGGGGTGTAAGGGGGCCGGCGAGAGGCGTCCAACCTCCTCCAAACTGAGGCTCAAAGCCCCCAGCATCGGGAGGGGAACCAGCACCGCGTAAAGGCCCAACAGCGGCTGAAACAGGAGCGCCAGGGCAAAAAAGAGGAAGAAGTCCGCCAGCAGGCTGAGCTGAGCCCAAAAGAGGGTCCTCCTGCTCATACGGAGATAGAGGTAAAAAACCAGGAGGGCCAGAGGGACAAAGGAGAGGAAGGGAGAAGGCGAGAGAAAGACGGCCGCGATCAGCCCCACAATTGGATAGATTCGGAAGAAAGTTTCACTCACGCTGAACCCTTGTTCTATAGTTCTCCCCCTTAAATCCCTGCCTTCGGCACCGGCGTCTTCTCCAGCGTGCGTTCGAGGATGAGTCGGGGGGTAACTTCATCCATCTCCGCCTCCGGCCTCATCCTGAGCCGGTGTTCCACCACCGGGACGGCGAGGCACTTGATATCATCCGGGATTACAAAGTCCCGCCCATCAAGCAGTGCCACCACCCGGCCGCACTTATAGAGGGCGATGCCCGCCCGGGTGCTGGGGCCGGAGTCCACATCGGGGTCCGCCCGCAAGGACTCCACCAGCAGGGTGATGTACTCCACTATCTCCCCGGAGACATAAACCCTCCTGGCGATCTGCTGCACTTCACCTATCTCCTCCAGCGAGGTCACTGCCTGAATCTCGGCGTCATCGATCCGATCGATATTGGCTATCACCTCCGCCTCCTCCTCCCGGGAGGAGTACCGGCTCAGGCTTCGGAGCAGAAACCGGTCGCCCTGAACATTGGTCAAGAGGTAGGTCCCCTCGGCCCCGGCCTCCTGCTGGGTAGCGATCACCATGAATGGCCGGGACAGTTGATAGGTCTCCCGCTCGATGGTGACCTGATATTCCTGCATCGCCTCCAGAAGCGCCGACTGGGTCCGGGGAGTAGTCCGGTTGAGCTCATCGGCCAGCAGGATGTTGGTGAATATCGGCCCCTGGACAAGCCGGGAGTTGCCATCGGGCGAATAGAGATAGAACCCTGTGATGTCCGCGGGCAGCATGTCCGGGGTGAACTGGATACGCTTAAATTCGCCCCCGATCACCCCGGCGAACGTCCGGGCCAGCTTGGTCTTGGCCGTGCCCGGCAGGCCCTCTATCAGCACATGCCCCCCGGCAAGCAGCGCTATCAGAAGTGTTCGTTTCAGCTCATCCTTGCCCACGATGACCCGGGACACCTCGGCCATTATCCTTTCGCTGAGTTCAGTCGCTTTCTTAATATCAATCAAGTGGACCTCCCAACGTCTTCAAGTAAGCATAACCAATTCTATCATTTAATGGTTGGGTGTGCAACCCGGCGAACGAGCCTAAATCCACCAGCAAAAAAAGGGGGGCGATTGATCGCCAAAGGAAATGTCCACACTGCGCAGAGCAG
>JALPXT010000109.1 GCA_023271485.1 Dehalococcoidia bacterium
GACCATATCCCCGAGCCCTTCACTGATATCCTCAAACGTTATCAAGAAAATATCAGCCACACCTGCTTCGGCAAGCGCTGCATTGATCCTCTCGGCCACTATCCCCACCCTTTCCCCTTCGCCCGCTTTAGCCAGGAAGAGGGGCGCTCCGGCATCGTTAAACACATCGTCCATCATCGCAAAGGGGATGAAGATCGACTCATCGGTGAAAACCGGTTCCTGGCCGGCAGCGGCCCCCATGGCCGCTTTCACTACCTCGGGATCCGTTTCCATGATACCAACGACCTCAAATGACTCGCCTTCGATCTCGATCGTTGCGCCGGGTGTTGCTCCCAATCTCTGGGCCACATCGTAGCCGACGACGGCCTTGCCCTCATCTCCGGCGATTAACATCCGTCCCCCGGCCATTGGAAACTCTCCGATAAACGCCCTGAACTCGGTGACCATCTCCGGGGAAAGGCCGACCACCAGCAGCCTTTCGCTCACCGGCGGCTCATCTTTGACTACTTCCCCTCTTTCAGTACGTATAGGGGCTGCGGCAACCACTCCCTCCCACTGGCGCACCAGGTCAGGGTCGATATCAAGAAGCCGGGGTATCGCACCCACCTCCTCGTCTCCTCCCATGATCATTATCGTATTCACCCCGAATATCCCCTCGACGTACTGGATGATGGTCCGTTCCAGCCCGAGGCCGAGGGAGAGCAGCGCCACCATGGCCGTGATCCCGATAACAATGCCGATCACCGTCAGCCAACTGCGCAGCCTGCGCTGCCGTACAGTCCTTGTTGCCAAAAAGAAGAAATCTCTAACCACGACGCTCCTCCTTGAGTATTTGACCGTCACGCAACGTGATGACCCTCTCTGCATAAGCGGCAACCTCGGGGTCGTGAGTGACGACGATCACCGTTTTCCCTTCCTTCTTGCTCAGGCCCCGGAGCAATTCCATTACCGTCGCCCCGCTCTCAGAATCCAGGTTTCCGGTCGGCTCGTCAGCAAGGATAATATCAGGGTCATTGGCCATGGCCCGGGCGATAGAGACCCGCTGCCGCTCTCCACCTGAGAGTTCGTTGGGGTGATGGTTCCTCCGGTCACCCAGGCCGACCTTCGCCAGTAGCTCCCCGGCTCGCTGTGCTCGCCGGCTTGCCTTCACTTTCTGGAAGATCATCGGCAATGCCACGTTCCCCTGCGCCGTGAGGCTCGCCACCAGGTTGAACGTTTGGAAGACGAACCCAATCTTCCGTCCTCGCAAGATGGATAGTTCCCGCTCCCTGAGGCCGTCTGTCGCCTTACCTTCGATCTCTATCGCTCCCGCCGAAGGCATATCGAGACAACCGATGATGTGCAGCAGGGTCGATTTGCCCGACCCCGATGGCCCCATGATGGCGACAATCTCCCCGGCGCCGATGGACAGGTCAACGCCGCGCAGGGCATGCACCCACGTTTTTCCTAACTGATAATCCCTGGTTACTCCATGTAGTTCAAGTAACGACATCCTTCCTCCCAATTCGTTTTTTGTCACAAGCATCTGACCCCGGCACTCCGCTTCGTGCTGGTTACCTTTTTTTCTGTAGGCATCTTGAGCTTTGTCATGATACTTCCGCCTCTTATCGCCATAGGTATAGTGAGCGCTGCCCCCTGGTTCTACTACCTGTTTATCCTGCCTCTAGGCTCCCTTCTCGTTCTAATATCTGCCTCCCTGGCTATACTTGTGGTGATGCTACTGGCTAAGGTGTTATCACCCAAAAAGATAATGCTGGCGACAGTTGCCTTTGGTCTTATCGGAATGTTCTTGTGGATAGTCCTCATTACTATGGGCGAGGAGATATTGCCCCGATTGCTTGAGTCGGTAATGGCTGGACAGTTGATCTGGTATTTAGTCTTTCCCTTAAGCGATGCCGCCAGGGTCTTAAGCGGTCTGGTTCAGGGAGAGATTGCATTGCTGCTGCTTGGGCGCCTGCTTCTTGCTTGCGGGGTTATTCTTTCTGCATCCACCTTGGCAGCAAGGAGACTCTTCCATGAAGGCTATGAAAGATCGCAACTGGTAGAGATCGCTGCCGAAAAACGGGTCGAACGACAAGCTAAATCGCCTCTTTTCCTGGGGAGAAGGAGTAATCTTATCCTAACCGAATGGAAGAAGGCGGTGCGTAACTATGGGATGGCCCAAGAAGCGCTTAGGCCTCTGATGATACTGTTCCTGTATCTTTTTATGGTCGGGGGGACCGCACCACCGGAGCCATGGGATAGTCTACGCCTTCTTGTCCATATCGGAATGATCGGTTTCCTGGTTTCTCAGGCGGTAGCGACCTTCTTTGCCCCTGCGTCTGCGGGGCAAGATAGAAAAGCGCTCCGCGAACAGTACTCCGTGCTTAAGGCTGCACCCTTCGGGGGAAGGGAGCTTATTTTGTCTCACTGGCTTGCCCCGTTTGTTCCCCAGATACTCCTTTCGGGGACAATATTGCTTGTGCTTAATATCGTTATCGGAAGCAGTATCCTGATTATCCTTCTTTCTCTGGCGGTTCTGGCTCTGCTTGTGGGGGCAGGTAGAGCCTTTTCACTGATGATAGATATGGCAGCGTATAGCAGACAGGAAGAGACAACCAATCTGCTTCACCGTGTTCTACGCATCATCCTGCCCATTGTTTATTATAAGCTTGCCCTGGGGATTCTTGCCGTGGGACTGGTCTTCACCGGGGTGATGATAGCTATCAGCAATGCTGCCTTCCTGGCTTTAGTCGGTTACACTTTTTATCACTCCTTCCGCCTGGGTGCTAAGTACTGGGAAGCGATGGAGGTATAGAGGTGCAAGATTGGCGGAGTTTTCGCAGTTCGCAAACTCATATAGTCGATTCCTTCAACATCTGTTATAATGGTCGATGTGGATGACCATAAAACCGGCGAAAATCGAAGCTAAACGGGCTTTGTGTTAAGAGGAGGCGTCAAGTGGCAGAACCAAGAGAACTTCATCCAGCATTCCGGCATAGAGAGTACCTGTTTCGCAGGGGGGTATTCAATGTGTATGGAGGGGCGTTCCATGTATATGATACAAATGGAAATCTTGCTTTCTATGCAAAGCGGAACGTATCTAAGGTGATGAGGCCCGAATTTCTGGTTTATTCAGAGGGAATCCAGAAGGAAGAATTTCTCTCGATTGAGACCCCAAAGATTCTTGAAGGTGATACAACTCATAATGTGCA
>JALPXT010000011.1 GCA_023271485.1 Dehalococcoidia bacterium
GTTCATTGAAAAAACTGTGAACTGTGAATCGACAATCGTGAACGGTTACTAAGCCGCCCTCCTCACGATTTTCCCCACCTTGCCGGTTTCCCAGGCCACCAAAGCCTGGGCCGCGATGAAGATTGAGCTATAGGTCCCTGATACTACCCCGACCATCAGAACGACGATGAAGCTACGAATGGCTTCTCCGACGATGAGGTAAATGGCCGCTAAAACTATCAGAGTGGTCAGGCTGGTATTCAGGGAGCGACTCAAGCTCTCCATCAGGCTGTTGTTCACCACGGTCTCAAAACTCTGGCGGGCCCCTTTGCCCAGATTCTCCCGGATACGGTCGAAGACCACGATGGTGTCGTTCACGCTGTAACCGATAACCGCTAGAATAGCGGTGATGAACATCAGGTTGATCTCCAGATGGAGGACTCCGCCCAGGATGGCAAAAACAGCCATTACAATCAGAATGTCGTGCACCAGGGCGATGATGGCGCAGGTGCCGTAGCGGAATGGGTTCGGCAGCTTACGGAAGGCCCAGGAGATATAAATCAGGATGCCGATGGCCCCTATCACCACGGCGATGGCGGCACCCCTGGCTCTCTCCCTGGCGATCTCACCGGAGATAAACTCGTAGCTGGGTTTGCCGGTCAATCCTAATCCTTCAAAGGCTCTCATTATCTCCTGTTTTTCCCCCTCTGCCAGCTCCCTGGTCCGAATGAGGAAGCCGGCTTCTCCCTCGATTCCCTCGATGCTATGTATGGCGACATCATGGTGTCCAAGCCCCGCCAGTTCCTGCCGTAGATCAGTCAAAGTGACAGGGCGATCAAACTCCACGGTCATCATCGCGCCGCCGGTGAAATCAATGCCCAGAGGGGGACCAAGCACTGCAAGAAGCACCACCCCAGAGATGATCACCACCAGTGAGAGCAGAGAGAACCGGGATCCCTTGCCTACGAAATCAAACATCTCAACGACCCTCCCGGAGAAGCGAAGATCTGCTTACTGGAACAAAGAGCGAGAGCTTGCTCACCGCTCCGGTGCGCCCGGTCAAGCGCAGGAAGGTCCTGGTGATCACCATGGCGGAGAACATGCTGATAGCAATGCCAATAGACAGCGTCACCGCAAAGCCCATCACCGGCGGGACACCGAGGACCCTTCCCATGTAGAAAAGGATGCCGCAGATGATGAAGGTGGAGAAGTTGCTGTCCCGGATGGCAGGCCAGGCACGGTTAAAGCCGACCTCTATCGCCGCTCGCAGCGTCCGTCCCATTCGTATCTCCTCCTTCATTCGCTCAAAGATCAGCACATTTGCATCAACGGCCATTCCAATGGAAAGAATGAACCCGGCGATCCCGGCCAGGGTCAATGTTACCGGTATCAGTTTGAAGGTGGCCATCACCAGTGCTACATAGGTGAGCAGGGCAATGCCGGCCATCGCTCCCGGCAGACGGTAGTAGAGAATCATGAAGAGGATCACCAATGCAAGACCGATAATGCCGGCCATCATGCTCCAGTCAATGAACTCAGCGCCAAGGGCGGGGCTGATAGTTTTCTCACTCAGACGCTCCAGGGCGACAGGCATGCGCCCGGCATTGAGCAGGGTGGCCAATCGGCGCGCTTCTTCCAGGTCCATTCCGGTGATGACTCCTCTTTCTTCGATGATAGCGCGAACTATGGGAGCGGAGAGCACCTCATCGCCCAGAAAGATACCCAGAGGACTTCCGATAAGGCGGGCGGTGATCTGCTTGGATAGCGTGGCCCCCTCCTCATTCCATGCAAAGGCGATCTCCGGTATACCGGCCCCATCGAGAACAACGGCAACTTCCCCCTCGAAATACCTGCTGGTAAGCTCTCTCTCTTCATCATTAACCTCAGCAGTAGCCGGGATAGCTATAAACTCACCCGTACCCTCCTCAACCCGAGTCCACCTCAAAACCCCATCAGCATCAGGGCGAAGGCTAAAGTCACCACCCTCATAAGGCTGGAACTCTTTGAATGCAATCAGCGCCGTTTTCCCGATTAACCGCGTAGCCTCTTCGATCTCTTCGATGCCGGGGATCTCAACCAGAAGCCGGTTCTTGCCCACCCGCTCAATGCGTGGCTCCAATACCCCGAAGCCATCGATTCGTCTTTCGATGACCGCAATGACCCTTCTCATGGCCTCATCGGGATTCTCTACCCCGGACAAATCGGCTTCAAAGACCAGGTGAGCCCCACCTTTGAGGTCCAACCCCAGCCGCATTTCCTCTCGGTCGAGGGCGCTGCCCAGAGGTGGCCAGAGCAGAAAGGTCACCGCAAAGGCCACCAGAATAATTATCGCTGAAAGGGCCAGTTTATCTCTTAGTCGCATCGTTCTAGTTCCTTTCTCACGAAGTCCAGCGCCTCTTCTTTCGTTGCTATCTCGCCTGAGGCCTGGGCCTCCCTTACGCTCTCCAGAATTACGCCTATTCTGGGGCCAGGCGCCAGCCCAAATCTGTCGATCAGGTCATGGCCGTTTATGAGCCTGGGTGGTGAAACGGTGGTCTCCTCCTCGAACCACCTGGCGAGCATGCACCGGGTCACCTCGACATGCCCCTGCCAGCTCTCCATCTCGAGTGCCGGCCCCCGGGTCCCCAGGTGGTCGGCGAGGCTCAGGAATAGTGTATCGATACCTACTTCGGCGGTGTCGCGGAAGTAGCGGTAGATAGCGCGTCGCGTCGGCATCTCCTCGCCATTGCTCAGATGCCCCGGACGCAGGTGTTGCTCGATCATCCTGGTGACCATCCTTCTTTCCCGCGAGCTGAAGCGGAGCCGCTCCATGATAGAGTCAGTTATTCCGGCGCCTTGTTGGGAGTGTCCCAGAAACCGCATCCGTCCGTTTTCGTCTATTCGTTTGGTCTGTGGCTTGGCCACGTCGTGAAGCAGGGCAGCCAGCTTGATTAACCCTCTCCGGGTTCGGCCGCCGGCCACCTCTTGGCCGAAGTGATCCGCCAGATCGAGAGAGAAGGTGAGGGAATCGAGCAAATCGCCTTCCCGGGTTAAAGCTACCAGCAGGCGCTCTACGGCAGCGACTGCCTCCAGCGAGTGGTCGAAGACGTTCCAGTAGTGCTCTTTGGGCTGCTCCACACCTTTGGAGGCCGCAAGCTCAGGGAGAATGAGATCGAGAAGTCCGAGTTGGTCGAGGTAGCGCAGGGAACCGGCTGCTCTACCGGTCTCCATGATGCGGCCCAGCTCATCCCCAACCCTCTCTCCGCTGACACCCTTAATGAGTTCCCGGTCGCGTTCGATAATCGCTTCAGTTTCAGTATCGATGGAGAAGTCAAGCTCCGCAGCCAGCCGGACCGCCCGCAGAAGCCGCGCTGGATCATCGATGAAGGCGTAGTTGCCGGCGATTCTAATGAGCCTTCGTTCAAGATCAGCAAGGCCGTCCAACGGGTCGATCAACTGAACTGGATTCCATCCAGCCTCAAGATGGTCCAATTCCATAGCGATGGCATCGATGGTGAAGTCACGTTTCGCCAGGTCCTCCTCGATAGTGCCCCTCGTGGTGGCGAAATCGAGATACCATCGCTCCTCGTGTCGCAAGAGGACTACTCTGGCCACCTGGTGTATCTCGTCGAGCAGCACGAACTTGGCCTGGAAGGCATCGGCCACCTGTCTGGCAAGGCCTACAGCGTCACCGGCGACGGTGAGGTCGATATCGTGGCTCGCCCGGCCCAACAGACTGTCTCTGATGTATCCACCGACAAGATGGCACCCGATCTCCTGCGGGGAAAGGAATGCTCGCAATCGGGCTAGAATCGCCGCCGCTCCTGCCCCGGCAAATATGCCGGTGTTTGACTGCATGCTGGTAATTACCATGTCTACTTAGATTCTACGTTGGGGATAGCGGTTTGTCAAGGAGAATATCTTCGGAGCAAAGTTGTTTTGCTTAGGGGCTTGACAAATGGTGGGGGAATGTGGTAGAGTATGGGTTAAAGTGGGGGAATATTACAACTCATGATCCTGGGCGAGTACGAGCACCGGATTGACCGGAAAGGTCGAGTAGCCATCCCGGCCAAGCTTCGCAAGGCATTCCAGGAGGGGCTGGTGCTTACACGTGGAGTTGACCGGTGTATGCTGGCCTATCCTTTGGCGGAATGGCAGCGAATCTGCGAGAGCTTCGCCGACCTTCCGACGACGCGAGATAAGAACAGAAGGCTCATTCGGATCACCTTCGCCAGTGCTTTCAGCGCCGAACTCGATGGACAGGGCCGTGTAGCACTTCCTTTGCCCCTGAGGGAATATGCCCGGATAAAAGAGGTGGTCGTCATGGCGGGAGTCAATAAATACCTCGAGATCTGGAGCAAGGAATCCTGGGAGAAGGAAAAGCTGCTCATGGAGGAACAAGCCTGGCAGATTGCGGAGGGGATGGAGTTGCGTTAATGGAACAGTGGCACCAGCCAGTGATGCTCAAGGAAACTATCGAAGCACTCCAGGTTCAGCCTGGGGGACGCTACATCGATTGCACCGTGGGCCAGGGGGGGCATGCTGCCGCGATCCTCGAGTGGAGCTCCCCCGGGGGACAACTGCTGGGGCTCGATGCCGATCCGCAGGCGATAAAGACCGCCCAGTTCACGCTTCGAGAGTACGGGAAATCCGTTCTTCTTATCAACGAAAACTTCGGCCGTTTGGAGAAGGTCGCCTCTGAGCATAACTTCCGTCCCGTCCACGGTGTACTATTTGATCTAGGCCTCTCCTCCCTTCAGCTTGTCGATGAAGAGCGGGGATTTAGCTTTCGGCGAGATGGCCCGCTGGATATGCGATTTGGTCCCGACCAGGAGCTCACCGCGGCGGAGATCGTCAATAATTTTCCAGAGGACGAGCTAGCCAGGCTTATCTGGAGTTACGGCGAGGAGCGGAGAAGTCGCCGTATTGCAAGATGCATCGTGGAAAGCCGTCCGGTGACAACCACTCTGGAGCTTGCCGGAATCGTGGCGAAGGCAGTGAATGGAGAGAGGGGGAGAATACATCCGGCAACCAGGACTTTTCAGGCGCTGCGCATCGCGGTAAATCGTGAGATGGAGAACCTCATGCTGGCGCTGGAACAGGCAGTTAATCTGCTTGGATTTGGAGGAAGACTGGTGGTCATCAGCTTCCATTCTCTCGAGGATCGGCCGGTCAAAGAGCTTCTGAGCCGTGAGACGAGGAGGTGCATCTGTCCCCCCGAAACGCCGGTATGCACTTGCAGGCATACTCCTCGGCTGCGATTGGTAAGCAAGGGGATTATCCGGCCCACATCGGAAGAAATCGAGGCGAATCCGCGCAGCCGGAGCGCCAAACTGAGGGTCGCTGAGCGCATCGGCCAGGTCTAGTTTACATGGAAAGGAGATAGCATCCAGGTTTGATTCCAGTCACCCGCGGATTAGAGCCATAATGCTCTACCTGAAGGCGATCGGGCAGTTGCCAGGTGATGAGAGCCGCAGGGAAGGGCCGATGCCATTTTCTGATCGCCACAGAATTGAGTATAGCAATCTATGTCTTTCATAGTTGCGTTGAACTTGTAAGGAAAGGAGGTGAGAAGTAAGAAATAACAGGCCGGGTTTTACTCTGATCAGGGGAGCGAATTTCGAAAAAAAGGGGGGAATTCAATGGCAAAGACTTTTGCTTCTATAGATGTCGGCACGAGCAAAGTTTCCAGCATTGTGGCCAATCTTGGTGACGGAGGCGCCATCCAGATCTTGGGGGTAGGCGTTGTGCCATCTGGAGGGGTTCATAAGGGTCTGGTGGTCAACATTGACGAAGCCAAGGAGGCGATTCGGGAATCAGTGATGAGAGCGGAGCGCACCAGTGGACTGAGGATAGAATCAGCATATGTCGGGGTGACGGGAAGGCACATCAGCTCGCTCAATAGCCGTGGCGTAGTTGCGACTACCCGCAGCGACAAGCAAGTGACCGCCGACGATCTCGACCGGGTGCTTGAATCCGCTCGCAGCATAACCATCCCCAGCGATCGCAGGCTCCTCCACATCATACCACGTCACTACACTCTTGACGGGCAGGTTGCGGTCAAAGAGCCGGTGGGGATGCATAGCTTCAGGCTGGATGTGGAGACGCACATTGTTACCGTTTCTGCGGCATCGGTCCAGAATCTGATCAAGAGCATTCGCGGCGTCGGTGTGGAGATAGACAATCTCGTTCTCAGTCCACTGGCTGCTGGTGAGACGGTGTTGAGCGCGGATGAGAGGAACGCCGGTGTAATCTTGGCAGATATTGGCGCTGGAACAACCGATGTGGCGATCTTCAAAGAAGGGTGTGTCTGGCATTCGGCCATTTTGCCGGTAGGCGGTTACCAGGTGACCAGGGATATTGCCATCGGGCTGGGAATCCCTAACGAGCTAGCCGAAGAGATGAAGAGGAAGTATGGCAATCTCATGACCACCAACGATGTGGGGGCCGAGCATAGCGAGCTGGACGTTGGGAACCGGCACACCGTCTCCTACCGAGAGCTCAATGACATCATAAGGGTGCGAGTGGAGGAGGTACTGCAATTAGTTATGATGGAGATACCGCGCGGGGAATGGGATGTGCTGGCACCGGCTGGTCTGGTCCTGACCGGTGGCACCGCCAACATCCCGGGCATAGATCTTCTGGCGCGAGAGGTGCTGGATATGCAGCATGTTCGCGTGGGCGTGCCTGGCGACATAACCGGCATTGCAGATACCCTTCATGATCCTGCCTCCGCTACCAGCGTGGGCCTTCTCTTCTGGGGTGCAAATCATGAGAGCGACGACGAATGGCGGATGGAGGAACTCAGGCCGGGCGTAATTGGCACCCTTAAGAACAGTGTGCTATCCGCAAGGAGATTCCTCAGGGGGCGATAGAAAAGGCACAAATCTCGTAATCTAGAAAGGAGGAAATCATGGGGAAGACTGACTTTGCCAGTTATCAAGCGAGGATTAGAGTTGTCGGAGTGGGGGGAGGAGGATGCAATGCCGTAAATCGCATGATTCGGAAGAATGCCCAGGGAGTCGAATTCATCGCGGTAAACACCGATGCTCAGGACCTTGACGTGTCAGAAGCCGCAAAGAAACTTCAGATAGGAGCGAAGCTGACCAAGGGGTTGGGCGTTGGTGGGGACCAGGAACTGGGCCGGAAAGCGGCGGAGGAAAGCCGTGAGGAACTGGCTGATGCGATCGCTGATACCGACTTGCTGTTTGTCACCGCTGGTATGGGAGGCGGCACCGGCACCGGCGTGGCACCGGTGATTGCTGAGCTTGGCAAAGAAGCCAAGGCGCTCACCATCGGGATCGTCACCAGGCCGTTCACCTTCGAGGGATCGGTGCGCCGCAATAAGGCCGAGGAGGGGATAGTCAACCTTATAGCGCATGTAGACACCCTGATCGTCATTCCCAATGACCGCTTGCTCAGCATCTGCGATTACCGAGTATCGGTGGATGATGCCTTTACAATGGCCGACGAGATACTGCGAAACGGCGTCCAGTCCATCTCGGAGTTGATCACCGTCCCTGGCCTGATCAACCTTGACTTTGCCGATGTGAAGACGATAATGAGTGGCGCCGGTCAGGCGTGGATGGCTATCGGTAAAGGCAGCGGCCCGAACCGGGCCCCCGATGCCGCCCGGACAGCTATAACCAGTCCATTGCTCGACGTGACCATCGCTGGGGCGACAGGGGTACTCTTGAATATCAGCGGCGGCAACAGCCTGACGATCTCTGAGGTTCATGAAGCGGCTGAGATCATCAAGAACGCTGTTGATCCCAAAGCGAACATAATCTTCGGGGTAGCACATGACCCTGGCATGAATGACGATATCAGAATCACCCTCATCGCTACCGGATTCCCTGGGGGAAAACAGGCCACGGCACAAAACGAAGAGGCAATGCGCCAGGAGCTAGCCGATCTGAGGGAAGAGGACAAGCTGGATACGCCTACTTTCCTGCGTCGTCCACTCCCACCTCGGAGGCAGCAGGCGGTAGCTTTCCCTTCCAGGGTGATTCCTGCGCACTATGAGCCTGTGGTGAAATAAAGTAAGCTTACATAGTGGAAATTCTGAGTGTAGCCTGATTGCAGTTACGCATTGATGCCTTAATCTCTGAAGTGGGAGGGGAGGCAAGAGGAGGGGTTTGGGTTCTGCTTCAGCTAAGGTGGTTGCCCTACCCCGGGCAGCCATCCTCGGGAGAGCACCTCGCTCTCCATGATCTCTACGGCGGAGTAAGGGTCAATCTCGCCGTTCTCAACCTGCCCCAACAACGATCTCAACCTCTCATTCTCACTCATCAATAGCGAAAGACGGTTTCTGAGCCGGTGCTCGACTGCATGGAGGAACTCCTCCTTCCTCTGCTGCCGTCGCCGGCGCAAAAGCTCCCCGCTGGATTCTAGAAATTCCTGATGCCTCTCCACCTCTCGGTAGAGAGCTTCGATCCCTACCTCGTTTATTGCTTGAGTGGCCAGGATGGGTGGTTGCCATTGATTCATCCTGGGGCTTAACATTAACATCGATTCGAGTTCCACCACCAATCTGTCCGCCCCCGGCCGGTCGGCCTTATTGACCACAAAGATATCGGCGATCTCCATGAGTCCGGCCTTCATGGTCTGGATGGCATCTCCAGCTTCGGGCACCAGGGCCACCAGGGTAGTGTCCACGGTCTCCATGATATCAAGCTCGGTCTGCCCCACCCCCACCGTTTCCACAAAGATGATGTCCTTGCCGAAGGCGTCCAGGAGTTGCATCACATTTCGAGTGGTTGTGGGAAGGCCACCGCGACTGCCCCGGGTCGCCATACTGCGGATAAAGACTCCCGGATCGAGGTAATGCTGCTGCATCCTGATGCGGTCGCCCAGCACTGCCCCTCCAGAGAAGGGACTGGTAGGATCTACCGCGATGATTCCTACCGAGAGCCCTTTGCTTCTGGCCACAGCGGTCAGCCTATCGACCAGTGTGCTTTTGCCTCCGCCAGGTGGTCCGGTGATACCTATGGAATAAGCCCTTCCCAGGCGAGGATAGATGCCCTTCATGATCTCGGTTACCTCTGGAGACCCCCGCTCCACCAGACTGATGAGGCGAGATAGAGGCTGCAGCGCCCCGCCTAGCATCCTCTCTACCAGTTCCACGTAACCCTCACTCCGTTCGGGTAAGTTCAAAATGACCCTTTCCTTTTAGCCGGGCATTCAAAGTAGATCGGGGAGAGAGGATTTGAACCTCCGACCTCCGCGTCCCGAACGCGGCGCGCTAACCAGGCTGCGCTACTCCCCGTATTATGTATTATATCCCGTCGTATTGCTTGTAGCAACGTCGGTGGTGAGGTCTTACTAGTCCACCTCCGGCTCGATCAGGCCGTAGGTCCCTCCCTTACGCCGGTATAACACATTGAAACGGCCACTGGCATCATCGAAGAAAACGAAGAAGTTGTGCCCCAGCAGCTCCATCTGCTCCATTGCTTCATCGGGTGACATCGCCTTCACCGGGAAGCGTTTGATCCTGAGCAGCGTGCCTTCCTGCTGTTGGTCTGCAACCAGTTCTCCCTTTGAGGCCACCAGACGCCGCTTTCTTCCCTGGAGCCTTTCCTTGTACCGGCTGATCTGGCGGGTCATCATGTTGGTCGCGGCATCAACGGCGGAGAAGATATCAGCCCCTCGCTCTTCGCCCCTGAGGAAGGTACCCCGACAATCAAGGGTCATTTCCACTACATAATGATTCTCCTGCGATCTGGACCGTTCCTCAGATATCTCCACCTTGGTCTCCGTGATGTTACTGAGGTGGCGATCGAATTTGTCAACCTTTCTAGCGATATACTCCCTGGCCTTTTCGGGGACCTCGATGTTCTTACCTCTGATCACTAAGTTCATTTCATCCTCCTATTTTACGGCATAGGAATCTCAGAATTTCCTATGCTTCGTAAAGAGGCGAAGCCCCTTGAAAAGGACATCAGGGGGATTCTCCCCCTGATGTCCCTGTTGCTCTCTTGAAAAGGTCAATCCCCAAACCGAGGCCGCCCCGGCCTCTTTCAAGGCGACAGCACAGGCATTCAGAGTGGCGCCGGTGGTACATACATCGTCGACTAAAAGTACGCCTTTGCCCTGATAGACCTGATTCTTACATCGGAAAGCCCCCTGAACATTGCTGCGCCGGGCCTCAGCCCCCAGGGAGACCTGAGAGGGCGTGTTTCTCAGTCGAACGAGTGATCCGGAGGCTGTTGGCAAGTCGATCAGGTGGCTTAACTCTTGTGCCAGCAAGTCGGATTGATTATATCCTCGCTGACGCACTCGTTTCGAGTGCAAGGGAACGGCTAGTATGAGGGCAACAGGCAGGGGGTTGGATTTCAGATATTCGGCCATCAGTTCCGCCAGTGGTCGGGCCAGGGCTTTTAGATTCCGATACTTCAGGTGGTGCACTGCGTCACGTGCCAGCTCCCGGTGCAAAAAAAGCGAACGGATGCCATCGATGGCAGGTGGCGAATTCAGGCAGTTGGGGCAGAGTCTCCCTCCGCTGAAGGGAACCGCACAGCACTCGCAGTATGGTGGAGTGAGTCTGGGAAGCAAGTTGAGGCATGATAGGCACAGAAATTCCCCTTCCGCACCGCATCCGATGCATCGTCGAGGAAAAATGAGATCGAGAAGCAGATCTCTTGATTGTCTGAGTGCTGTCTGCAAAGTGATAGCTTGCATTCAACCGATATGCGCCGCGCCGATAAGCTCCTCAAGGTTCTCGACCCCCACTCTTGCCATGAATTGTTCTATGCCTTGCTGGATGCTGAGCAGGGCCTGGGGATCGGTGAACGTGGCTGTTCCTACCTGAATGGCGCTGGCACCAGCCATGATGAATTCGAGGGCATCGTTGCCCGAGGCGATTCCCCCACATCCGATGATTGGCACTTTGACTCCCTGAGCCACCTTGTACACCAAGTAAAGGGCGAGAGGCTTGATTGCCGGACCCGAAAGCCCCCCTGAGATATTGCCCAGCACAGGGCGGCGGCTCATGGTATCGATGGCCATGCCTTTGAAGGTATTGGCAATCGTTAGAGAATCAGCGCCGGCGTCGGCAACAGCACAAGCGATTTCAACGATGTCGGTGACATTCGGGGTGAGCTTGACGATAACCGGCAGACCGGTTCGAGTCCTGACCGCCGAGATCACTTCAGCCGCCATCCGGGGACTCGTTCCAAACTCCATTCCTCCGGATGCTAGATTAGGGCAACTGATGTTCACCTCAATTCCGCTGATGCCCTCCACCCCGTCCAGCAGCGTCGCCAGTCGGGCGTACTCCTCGACGCTCTCTCCGGCGATGTTTACGATCACCGGAACCTGCCACTCCGCCCAGAGAGGCGCTTTATCCTGGATCAGGGCTTCCAGTCCGATGTTCTCCAACCCAATTGAATTCAGTAAGCCAGCGGTGGTTTCAACCAGGCGCGGCTGGGGATTACCCTCGCGCGGCCACAAGGTGATCCCTTTTGAGATGATGGCTCCCAGCCTCTGGATGTCAATGATCCCGGCATATTCGGTCCCGTAGCCGAAGGTGCCGGAGGCAGCCATCACCGGGCTGGATAAGAGGAGCCCCCTCTCATTCTGAGGTGCCAGTTGCACCGAGAGATTCAGATTGCAGGTGTCCATTATATTCCTGGAGTTCAATGCCCCGACTACTGACCAATAACTACAGCGTATTATACGTCTCCTGCAAGAGCAGAGCATCTCCTTCTAGATTTGGGCTCTCACAAACGACCACCCCTCTGGCATCATGGTCCCGCAGTGCCTGAAGAAGCTCCACATATTGAAAATCTGAGTCCCTTAGATCGAGGTGTTTTCTTTCGCCCTTGTCGACATACTCGATTCCCGAAACGTGGAGGTGCAGATTATCCAGGCCCTTCCTCCCCAGCTTCTCTCCCACTTGATCCAGGACCCAAGAAAAATCCCTGTAGCAATTGAATTTACCCGTCCGGGCATGCAGGTGCGCAAAATCAATGCACGGCGCTACGCCATCTATCTCGGCGCTAAGTCTCAGTATCTCGTTCAAAGTGCCGAACTGACTTCCCTTCCCGGTGGTCTCGGGCCGGATCCAGACCCTTTTCCTTTCCTTATCCAGTTGTTCTATTATCTCGGCAAGGTGACTTTTCACCCTCTCGTAGACTTCATCCGGGGGGCGTTTCATGTAAAAGGCGGCGTGGAACACGATTCCCTCTCCCCCAAACGCGGAGGTGATGCGGGCGGTCTGGAGGATTCTCTGCCGGCTGGCGGCAACCTTCTCCTCTTCGAGGGAATTCAGGTTTATGAAATAGGGGGCGTGAGCGGTCAATCTCACACCCTGTTTTCGGGACACCTCGCCGACCGGCAGGGCGCTGCTATTGCTCATCCTGACTCCCTGCACGAATTCCACCTCCATGCAGCCGAGGCCAAGTTCGTGAATACGCATCACGCCGGCCTGGGTAGTCCGCGACTTGGAACTATGCGGGATGCCAGCGGTGCCGAAGAGCAGCCTGTTTTCGATCCTGTTTCGATTTCCGGTTCCCGACATAAGCTTTTCTCATCCGGAGACGTCGTTCGCCCTCAGATTCTCCGCACCGTTGATATATACATGAACAATCTCGCCGGCATCCTTTTCGGTATTGTAGAGGATCAGGATGCGGAGGCATTGTGGCAGGCTCTCAGGAACATGCATCTCGTGGCCGCAAAGCAGGGCCACCTGCGTCCACCCCATTCGCCGAGCGGCTAATGCCGGGAACTCAGCGGTGAGGTCCGGAGTGGTGGTGAAGAAAGCGCAAGCGATCTCCTCCACTTTGATCTCGTTGGCCTGGACCAATTTCTCCAGGAGTTCTTTGGTTGCCTGTATTATCGATTCCCTGGTGTTTTCCTCGACCGTGGTCGCCCCACGGACACCGCGACAGCGCATAGGCTTGGTTCCTTTCAGTTTCTAATACTATCAGGTGGTGTAATTCCTAGTCGCATTCTAACAGAACCAGCGCCCGGTCGCAAGAGACCGGGCCGGTTGCTTTGACTTATAGGTTGGATGTCTGATAGAATGTTAGCGATGCTAAGGAAATATCCGTTCACCCCTATCCTCGGCTGGTCGGTCAGCCGCTATGAGAAGTTCGATCTGTGCAAGAGGTGGTACTATTACGATTATTATGCCAGGAAGCATGATCAAGATGTTTCGCCGCGAGATCTGGCGTTTCTGAGGTCGCTGACCGGCTCATCCCTGGAAATCGGCAATGCGGTGCACGACACCATCGCTACGCTGCTTCGTCGGCTGAAAAGAAAAACCTCCCCAATAGATACCGAAAAGGTCTTGAACTATAGTTCTTCCCAGGTGGATCGGGCAATGGAGAGCAAGAATTTCCTGGAGGTCTACTACGGGCAGCGAGAGACAATCGATGCCGCTGATCTCAAAGACAGAGTCGGAAGCTGTCTGAAAAACTTCTTCGGGAGCCGGTGGTACGAATGGCTGACCGGAGAGGCCATTCCGGGTAGGAGTAGTTGGATCATCGAACCAGGGGACTACGGGGAGCTGCGCATCAATGGGCTGAAGGCGTATTGTAAGGTGGATTTCCTCTTCCCCATCACTGAAGGCAATCTATGCATACTGGATTGGAAAACTGGCAAGGCCGATCGAGAGAGACACCGGCGGCAGATGATGGGATATGTTCTGTATGCCAGGGACATCTTCAAGGTCGCTGCGGATGAGGTGAAGGCGGTCATCGTTTATCTGGGCGAGCCCAACGAAGAGCTGGAAAGCAGCTTCAGCGAGAGTGAGCTGGACGAGTTCGCCGGGCAGATTGCCAAAGAGACCGAGGAGATGTACCGGTACTGTGAGAATATAGAGGAGAATATCCCCAGGCCCAAGAGCTTCTTTCCGAAGCAGGCAGGGCGGCTTTGCGCCTACTGCAACTACAGGGAGCTCTGCGAGAGTGAGCCGGAGGCAAAGAGGGCAGTGACATGTCCCTGATTGTGCATAAATATGGCGGCAGCTCGGTTGCTGACGCCGACAGGATCAAGAATGTTGCTCGACGTGTGATTCGTGCCAGGGAGCAAGGGAATCAGGTGGTGGTAGTGGTTTCCGCCATGGGCAGGACCACTGATGAGCTGATCGAACTGGCCCGTCAGGTCGCCGAGAAGCCTGATGCTCGGGAGCTGGACCACTTGCTTTCCACCGGTGAGGTGGTGTCCTGCACCTTGCTCACTATGGCTCTGCGCTCGATGGGACAAAAAGCAATCAGCCTCACCGGCGCCCAGGCGGGAATCCGAACCGACTCGACTTACAGCAGAGCCCGGATCACCGGCATCTCCCCCAAGCGTATCAGCCGAGAGCTTGAAAAAGGTCGAATTGTGGTCGTTGCCGGGTTCCAGGGGGTCAACGATGAGCTGGACATAACCACCCTGGGACGCGGGGGATCCGATACTACGGCGGTGGCTCTGGCAATAAGCCTTGCCGCGGACAGGTGCGAGATATACACCGATGTCGAAGGCGTTTTCACCACTGATCCCCGGCTTGTCCCTCAGGCGCGAAAGCTGGAAGAGATCGGCTATGAGGAGATGCTGGAGATGGCATCCGTCGGGGCCAGGGTGCTGCATCCCCGGGCGGTGGAGCTCGGTTGGGCCTACGGGATGCCCATCCTGGTGGCGTCCTCATTTAACGATGATCCGGGCACTCTTATTCACAGAGGCGTTCCTATGGAAATCACCAACAAGGTAAGCGGGATTGCCCATGATTCCGATGTGGCCAAGGTGACGGTGATCGGTGTACCCGATAGGCCGGGGATCGCCAGTGCCATCTTTGAGCCATTAGCCAGGGCAAATATCAGCGTGGATACCATCGTCCAGAATGCCGGTATCAACCGGATTACCGACCTCACGTTCACCGTGGCAAAGAGCGACCTGAGTAAAGCCATGGGAGTGATCAAGCCGGTGGCCGAGTCGATTGGGGCCCGGGATTGCGCCAGCGATACGACGCTTGGCAAGGTGAGCATCGTTGGGGCGGGAATGCAGACTGCCCCTGGCTATGCCGCCAGGATGTTCAAGACCCTTTCCGAGGAAGGCATCAACATCGAGTTGATCACTACCTCGGAGATCAGGATCACCTGCATCATCGATGGGGCAAAAGTCCCTCAGGCGGCACGAGCCCTTCACCGGGCATTCGAGCTAGAGACACGCTGACCGTCCGGGTGGGCTCAATTCGCCGTATTGACTTCCGCCAGGATCATTGCTATAATGGCTACTGGCGGGCTCATAAACTTAGGGCTTATAAGGGGGAATAATGATTCTCATCGGAGAGACCATCCACATCATCTCGGCGACGGTTTCCGGGGCGGTGAAGGAGCGAAATCCCAGAGCTATTCAGGAACTGGCCACAGCACAGGCCCGGGCCGGGGCGGATTATATCGATCTCAACCTGGGACCGGCCAGGAGAGATCCCGAGGAAACCATGCAGTGGCTGGCGAATGCGGTTCAGGAGGTAACCGATCTGCCGCTTTCTCTGGATACCATGAATCCGGTAGCCATGGAGGCCGGGCTGAAGGTATGCAAGAAAAGGGCTCTCATTAATTCCGCCTCCGGGAAGAGTGAGAGCAAAGAGCGGATGCTTCCACTGGCCAAGTCTTATGACGCCGATGTGGTGATCTCGGTGATCGCGGATAGAGGAATGCCGCCGGGCGTGGACGAGAGGGTAGAGAGCATCCTGGAGACAGTGGCCTATGCCAACGAGATGGGAATCCCCAATGAGGATATCTGGGTTGACCCGATACTTCTGCCGGTGAGCGCCAATCAGCAAGAGGTGCGGGACGCTCTGGAATTCATCAGTATACTTCAGGACCTCCTTCCCGGGGTGAAATCAACCATAGGGCTCTCCAACATATCCAATGGGACGCCGGAAGAGCTTCGGGGAATTCTCAACCGCACCTACATGGTGATGCTGGAAAGGAGCGGCATATACTCAGCTATTGCCGATGTCCTGGATGAAGAGCTTGTAAGGCTGAACAGAGGAGAGATGCCCGGGATTGTTGAGCTCATCCATAGAACGATGGATGGAGAAGAGGTCGATCTCGACTCACTGTCTCACCAGGAGAGGGACTATGTGAAGACGGTGAAGGTGCTCATGGGCGAGACACTTTACTCTCATGCCTGGCTTGACATCTAAAGAGACCTGTGTTAGAATTGCAAATTGGGGTTTGAATATCCCAGGAGGGAACGATGGAATGGACAGCGCCAGTTGAAGCCCACGCCGGAAAGGTGAGGGAGTTGACCATTGGATATGAAGACAAAGTGTCGAAAGTGGGGGGGGAGAGTATTCTTCCCCTCCATTTTTTCGATGAGGGGTTCTCCCCCAATCCGCCGAGATTCGCCCTGGAGGTCTGGGATATGGAGCCTGAGGGCTGGGCGGAGTGGGTGCTGGAGCCCTTCGGCGATGCGGTGAGGGATCCGGTGGAGTGGGGGAAGAAATGCGTTGACTTCGGGGCGGATCTAATCTGCCTCAAACTCATGAGCAGCGATCCGGCGGGGAAAGACGCCTCTGCCGAGGAGGCCGCTTCGCTCACCAGGAGGTTGGCGGAGGCTATCTCGGTTCCGCTTGTCGTCTATGGGAGCGGCGATGAGAAGAAGGATGCCCAGGTGCTGCCACGGGTGGCTGAGATATGCCAGGGCTTGAACTTACTCCTTGGCCCGGTGGTGAAGGAGAATCACGAAGAGATAGGCAGAGCCGCTTTGTTGCATGGGCATAGCTTGATTGCGCAGAGCCCGCTGGATATCAACTTGATGAAGGAGCTGAATGTAAGGCTTTGTAAGTTCGCTCCCCCGGAACGGATCGTCATCGATCCCTTGAGTTCAGCGCTGGGGTATGGGATGGAGTATACCTTCACCATAATGGAGCGCACCAAGCAGACGGGAGTGATATTTAAGGACGCCATGACTCAGATGCCTATCATCGCCGATCTGGGAACGGAGTGCTGGAAAACGAAGGAAGCCAGGGGGAGTAAGGAGCAGGGGCTGGCCTGGGAGGGCATTACCGCTCTTTCTCTGCTCCTGGCGGGAGCCAATATCCTGGTCTTGAGGCATCCGGAGACCTTGAGAGCGCTGAAGGAATTGATAAGTTAGGAGCGGGCGTACCGAGTCTAGAGTCTAGAGTTCGGAGTCGAGAGAAGAAAAGGAGGAAAACGATGGTGGTAACCCTGGAACGAGATGATGTTAGCGAGCTTATCCGGCCTGAAGACATGTGGGAGCCGATAGGCCCGACGCCCATGCCGGAGATTCCCGACCTGAGAAACTGGAGCATGAGGCTGCTCAAGACCTATAAGCCATTCTATGCCCCGTTTTGCGACCTCTGCTGCCTCTGCACCTACGGGAAGTGTGACCTTACCGCAGGGAGGAAGGGCGCCTGCGGGCTCGATATCGCCAGCCAGCAGGCGAGGATGGTGCTCATCGCTTGCTGTACCGGCCTTGCTGCCCATGGCGCCCATGCCAGACACATGATTGATTATTTGATCGAGAGGCTCGGGGAGAACTACAAGATTGACCTGGGAATGCAGGTCGATGTCGAAGCGCCGATAACCAGAACCGTCATGGGCCTGAAGCCGGAAACGCTGGGTGGCTTAAGGCGAGTGGTAGAATATGTCGAGGGTGGACTTATACACCTGGTCTCGTCAACACATACCGGGCAGGAGGGTAGCAGCCTTGATTTCGAAGTGAAGAACCTCCATGCCGGAATGCTGGACCTCCTGGTTATGGAGGCCGCCGATATTGCTCAGATTGTGGGCTTTGGCTACCCCACCTCCATTGCCGACACCCCCTTGGTGGACATCGGTTGGGGGTCGGTAGACAAGACCAAGCCGGTGGTGCTCTGCATCGGGCACAACGCTGCCTCGGCAAATGCATTGATCGACTACCTGCGAGCTAATGACCTTGAGGATGAGGTTGAAGTCTGCGGGATCTGTTGCACCGCCCATGATGTAACCAGGTACTCTGATAAAGCCAAGGTGGTCGGCCCCCTCTCCCGACAACTCTTCTTCTTGAGATGCGGCATCGCTGATGTAATTCTCACCGATGAGCAGTGTGTAATGACCAACATCCCCGAGGAAGCCAGGAAGACAGGTGCCGCCTTGATTGCCGGCTCGGACAAGATCTGCTACGGTCTTGAGGATGCCACCGAGAAAGAGACCGACGAAGTGGTCCAGGAAATGGTCGATGACGGGAAGCAGTTTGTTATCTTTGATCCCGAGAAGGCGGGAGAGGTAGCAGCAAGGGTAGCCGTCGAGATCGCCCCCCGACGAAAGAAAGGCTTCATTGACGAGGCCGAGGCACAGGAGCTGGCTAAAGGTTGTGAGAAATGTAAAGCTTTCATGTGCAGCCAGGCTTGCCCTAACCTTCTCCCCATCCAGCAGGGTATGCAGCAGGCTGCCGAGGGCAGTTTTGACCGATTGCGCTCCCTTTTCGACCAGTGTTTTACCTGTGGGAAGTGTGAGCAGGAATGCCCCCGCCATCTGCCTGTGGTGAAGATAATGCAATCCGTGGCCACCAAGGAGACCTTCAAGCTCCGCTCGGGGCGCGGCCCCGTCCACGATGTGGAGATCAGGAAGGTAGGCAGCCCCATAGTTCTGGGGACCATCCCCGGGATTGTTGCCTTTGTTGGCTGCTCTAACTACCCGGCCGCTGGGGATATTGCCGAGATGGCCGAGGAGTTTGCCAAGAGGAAATACATCGTATGTCTCTCCGGGTGTGCCGCTATGACAGCCGCCATGCAAAAGGATGAGGAGGGGAAGACAATCTACGAGAAATATCCGCCTGACTTTGATGCCGGCTGTATCCTTAATGTCGGCTCCTGCGTGGCCAACGCTCATATCGCCGGAGCGGCGATAAAGGTGGCCAATATCTTCGCCACCCTTCCCAGCCGGGCAAACTACGAGGTGATCGCCGATTATATACTCAACCGGGTAGGTGCCTGTGGGGTGGCCTGGGGGGCCTATTCCCAGAAGGCGGCGACTATCGGCACTGGATTCAACCGTTGGGGAGTTCCCGTAATTCTGGGCCCCCATTCCTCTAAATACCGCCGACTCTACCTTAGCAGGAAGGAGGAGGACGACTGGACGGTGATGGATGGTAGAACGGGGCAACTGGTAGGCACCCAGGAGCCTACTCCGGAGCATCTGGCCTATGTGATAGAAACCAAGGAAAGGGCAATGGTGACTATACCCAAACTCTGTATGAGGAGAAATGATACCCCTCCAGGGAGACAGATAAAACTGAGTCATTATATCTCCCTGTACAAGCGATATATGGGTAGCCTTCCCGATGACCTGCATCACTTTGTGAGAAGCACCAGAGACATCCCCCTGGTGTATAAGAAGGAGGTCCTGCCTTACTTGAAAGAGATGGGCTGGAAAGAGAAACCGGCATTGAGCCTGCCCACCCTGATCGGCACTTATCCCAGTAAAGTGAGGCTCGATGCTGTCATCCATTAAATCAGGTAGATAGACTGAAGGCTGAAGGCTTTTAGGAAACTTCAGCCTTCGGCCTGTCCATTAAGCCAGGTAGATAGACTGAAGACTGAAGGGGGAGCGGGGGGGAATCCCCCTGATGATTTTGGGGCTTAATAATTTCAAAAGGAGGGAAATAATGGCGGAGGTTATGAAACTGCCGTTTTGGAGAGTGAATGTTCTAACCGGGCTAAAGGGAGCCAGGGTAATAGAAGACCCCCGGGAATGCGCCGGCCTGATCAGGAGGGCCAAAAGACCCCTTTTTGTCGCCGGCCCCCGTGCCATAGACCATTACTTTGACAACGGGAAGACATCGCTGGAGTACGTCCTGGAGATAGCTCGCCTGGTGAATATGCCCACCTGCGCTACGGCTCATGTGAAGAAGAGAATGCTTGAATTGGGCATTAAGCCGGACAGCGTATACGATATCATCGAGATCATCAATCACCTCAAAGACCCGGATTGGCAGGGAGTCAGGAAGGAAGGCAATCATGACCTGATTGTCTTCTCCGGGATCAGATGTGAGTTGGCGGAACTGGGGCTTTCTACGCTCAAGCATTTCGCGCCCCATCTGAAGACTATGGCCCTTTGCCGTTATAGCCATCCCAATGCTGATTATGCCCAGCCCATCCTCAGCGACGAAAAGTGGAAAGGGTATTTCGAGGAACTGGTGACGAACCTGCAGCAATAGGATAGGAGGTGAAGGCGAATGTTCGCGGCGCGCAGCGAGATCAGTGAAGAACCTATCCCAAGAATGTTCAATCTTTAACCTTGAACTTTGAAAAAGGAGGAATCAACGAATGAGTGAGTTTCACGTAGATATGGGGCCTCAGTATGAGGGCGAGGCCATCAGGAGAGAGAATGTACAGGTTGAGTTCGGAGGACCAAAGATACCTCATAAGTTCGAGCTGGTGACCCTGAAGGGGCCGGATGAAGTCGAGCATGAGAAGATAGAGGTCATCGGGCCGGACATAAAAGATATTGAAGAAGGGGCAAGCTCCCCCCTGGCCATTTTGATCGATGTCGCCGGAGAAGAGCTCGAGAAGGATATGGAGCCCGTCTTCGAGCGCAGAATCCATATGTACTCCAATTACATCGAGGGATTCTGGCATGTGGCTCAGAGGGATGACATCTGGATCCGGCTGGACAAAGCCGCATTCAAGAAGGGGCTTAACTCCCTGAGGGAGATCGGCGAAATCCTTATCTTCCTCTTTACCTCGGAGCTGGATATCATCGAGAAGATTTCCGTTACCTTCATCACCGATGGGGAGAAGGTGAAGGAACTCCTTCCCAACGCCCTGACGGTCTATGAGGCTCGCGATGCCAGGGCCAGAGACCTTGGTGACGAAGATGTGGATGAATTCTACGGCTGCA
>JALPXT010000110.1 GCA_023271485.1 Dehalococcoidia bacterium
GGGCCATTTAAGGTAGGAAATGTGGCATACTCTGTCAAAAAGGACGGAGGTGCCAAGAGTGAACTATCTTAAAATGGCAGACAAACAAAGAATACTGGCATTACTGGAGTTAGGCTGGAGCTATCGGCGAATCCAGCGTGAGACTGGAATAAACCGAAAGACAGTAGCCCGCTACGACCCCAGGTGGCAGTCAAAATGCGCCAAGGTGTCCACCGGCCCCACGGCAAATGTCCCCGGGGTGTCCACCGGCCCTACGGCAAATGCCCCCAGGGTGTCCACCGGCTCGCAAAGCGCCTGTGAGCCATACCGCCACATCATCGAAGCCTTTGTAGCCAAAGGGCTGACTGCCCAGCGCATCTGGCAGGACCTTAAGGAAGACTACCACTTCAACCACGAGTACGCCTCAGTCAAGCGCTTCGTCCGCGGAATAAAGCGCCACCGCCCGGAGGTGGCCGCTGTTATGGAGCATCCACCGGGTGATGAGGCGCAGGTGGACTTCTTCAGAGCTCCGGTGACCCTGGATCCCGAGAGCGGCCGGTGGCGACGTCCCTGGATATTCCGAATGATACTATCGTGCTGCGGTCACAGCTATGAAGAGTCTATGTGGCGGCAGGACAAGGTGTCCTTCATCCGCGCCCATGAGAATGCCTTTCTTGATTTTGCCGGGGTACCCCGCGTGGTACGTTTGGACAATCTTAAGGCAGGCGTGGCCCGGGCTTGCCTTTATGACCCCGATATCAGTGAGCTTTACGCCGCCTTCGCTAAACATTGGGGCTTTGTCCCTCTACCCTGCAGACCGCGGCATCCTCACGAGCAGGGTGTCGTCGAGCGGGGTGGTGGCTACCTGAAGAGTAACGCTCTCAAAGGGCGGAGATTTGACAGCCTCGAGGAATTGGACGCCTTCCTCAAGCGCTGGAATCGCACCGTAGCCCGGGTGCGTATCCATGGGACGACTCGCAAGCAGGTATACACGCATTTTCTCGAGGTGGAGAAACCGGCGCTCAAGCCCGTACCTCTGGAGCGTTTCAGCCTCTTCGAGATAGGCACCCGAAGGGTTCATCTGGATGGCTACATTGAAGTGGACCGGGCCTTCTATACAGTGCCCCACCACCTGCTGGGTGAAGAAGTAAGGACTTACTGGGATGATCGCCTGGTGAGGATCTACCACCAGGGGCAGTGTGTCGGCGTTTACACCAAGGCTCCTCCAGGCACCTTTCGTTCCATGGACGAGCATCGACCAGCTCATAAACCGGCCCGCCAGCAAGCCTATCAAGAAAATCTGCTCGCCAAATCGGAGCACATCGGTCGCCAGGCTCATAGCTGGGCAAAAGCAGCCATTGAGGAGAGGGATGTCCGCGCCTACCGTCTCCTCCAGGGTATGATTGCTCTCACCCGTAAGTATCCCAAAGAGAGCGTGGACTGGGCCTGCGGCATAGCCCTGGAGCGCAGATTGTTCCGCTATAAGCCGTTACGGCGCCTGGTGGAGCAGGCTGCTGCCCGAGCCCCCGCTCAGCTCCCTCTCATCCAGTCTCACGAGATTATCCGCGAGCTATCTGAATACGCTAAGGAGGTGAAAGCATGAATCCAGAGCTTGACCGTAAGCTGCGTTATCTGAGACTGTCTGGCATGGCTGCCGCCTTGCCGGCACGTAACCAGGAGGCTATCCATCACCACCTGGCCTACCCGGAATTCCTGGAGCTGCTGGTGGAGGACGAGCTGGCCAGGAGGCGGGACAGGCTGTTTGCCCGCCGTCTCAAGCAGGCCCGCATCACGGAGGTGAAGACCCTCGAAGCTTATGACTGGTCATTTAACCCTCAAGTGCCCAAAGGCCTTATCCTGGACTTGGCTACTGCCCGCTTTGTGAGGGAGCATGGAGGGCTGCTGCTCCTCGGCCCGCCTGGCACAGGAAAAAGCCATATCGCCACCGCCCTCACCGTGGCCGCCATCCGGGCGGGTCATACCGCACTCTATCGCTCTGCTTTTGACCTCGTTCAGGATATGGCCGAGGCTGAAGCCACCGGCACCCGCAAGGAACTCATTGATAATCTCTGCAAGGTAGACCTGCTGGTGCTGGAGGACCTGGGGATGAAGAAGCTGCTTCCCACAGCAGCCGAAGACCTGCTCGAAATCGTGGTGCGCCGCTACGAGAAGGGGGCAATCATCATGACCACCAACCGTCCCCTGGAAGACTGGGGCCAGGTGCTGGGAGACACCGCGGCGGCTGGGGCCATCCTGGACCGCTTCCTGCATCATGCCGAGGTCATCAGGCTGCAGGGAAGGAGCTACCGAATGCATAACCGAAGGGAACTGCGTAGCAAACAGGCAGATGAAGCCTCTTGTAGCTCTATGCTGATGTCCTCTTTGGGTAAGAGATAATAAAGGCATCTTAGTGAAAGGGGTGCCTGTTAGTGGAAAGAGGACGTTTGGAGATGAGTGGAAAGGAAGCGATTGGGGATAATGTCGAGGGTAAAAGAAGGGGAGATGACAATACAGGAAGGGTTGGAGGTATTGAGGATAAGCTACCCCTGACTAGATCAGGGGCCAAGCTCGTCACATATATCGGCGATACTTGGAGAAAGGGGATGAGGGGTTGATCCATCGCAGTCGAGGCCAGCCATCGAATCGAGGGAAAGCGGCTGAAGTGAGAGAGACGGTGCTGTCGGTTTACCAGGAACGATATTGGGGTTTTGGGCCCACGCCGGCAGCGGAGAAGCTGGTTGAGCGGGATGGTTATCAGGGTGAGCATGAGACCTTGAGGCGATGGCTTATGAGTGCCGGGGTCCGGAAAAGGCATAGGAAGCGGTCCAAGCACCGCAATCGGCGGGAGCGAAAAGCTCACTTTGGGGAGTTGGTCCAGATGGACGGTAATCATCACCAGTGGTTCAGCGGGCATAAGGGCAAATCATGCCTGATGGACATGGTAGATGATGCGACCGGAATAACACTGACCTTAATGAGAAGGGAAGAGGCCACCAAAGCGGCTATGGAGGGCTTGGACTTGAGGAATGTGTTTTGCATTGAAGAGACCGGCGTGATCAGCAATGGCTGGGTGGCACGGTATAAGAACCGCTTCTTGCAGATCGTTCGTCAATCGAAGCTGCCTCCTGCCAAGAAAAAGGTCATTGTTCAGGAGCATC
>JALPXT010000111.1 GCA_023271485.1 Dehalococcoidia bacterium
CAGGGCAGCCTTCTCAACTTTTAGAGCGAAGGGATCATAGAATTCCTGCAGAGTAGGAACCCATTCCATTTCTCCGCGTGCAATGTCGTCCAATCTCTCTTCTATCTGAGCAGTAAACCCGATATTGACGATCTCCGGGAAAAAATCCTCAAGTAAGCCGGTAACGATGATCCCCAGCTCCATCGGGCTAAAATATCCCTTTTCCTTCTCCACATACCCTCTCTCTTGAATGGTGGAAAGAATGGGGGCATAGGTGCTGGGCCGGCCGATGCCGTTTTCCTCAAGCGTCTTAATCAGTGTAGCCTCGGTGTAGCGCGGCGGCGGTTTGGTAAAATGCTGCTGAGGGAAGAGTCCCAGGAGATCGAGTGCATCTCCAGGGGCTAACTCCGGAAGTGGTGCTTTCTCATTGCCGTTTTCTTCCTCATCCCTCCCCTCGCTATACAGGGTGAGGAAGCCCGGGAAGGACAGCGATGAGCTCGTCGCTCGGAAGAGGTATTTGTTTCTGCCGGCATTTGCCTCGATATCTACCCTGACGGTGTCGAAGAGAGCGGCGGCCATCTGGCTGGCGACCATTCGTTTCCATATCAGATCGTAAATCTTGAACTGGTCGGCGTTGAGATAGGATTGCATCATCGCCGGTTCCCGTCTTACGGAGGTGGGGCGAATGGCCTCGTGGGCCTCTTGAGCGCCCTTTACCTTCTTCTTGAAGGCTTGGGGCGTCTGAGGAGTGAAATCGGCACCAAATCTTTGAGTAATATATTCTCTGGTTTCTGCTATCGCCTGCGTAGTAACGTGAGTCGAATCGGTACGCATATAGGTTATGAGTCCCATCGGCTCTCCCTCTCCGATGGCGACGCCTTCGTAGAGGGATTGCGCAACACTCATGGTGCGCTTGGCACTGAAGCGCAGCTTGCGCCAGGCCTCCTGTTGCAGGGTACTGGTAATGAAGGGTGCCACTGGATGCCGGGATACGGTCTTTTGCTGCACCTGGGATACGGTGTAGCTTGCATCCTTAAGCTCGGCGCTGAGACTGTCGGCCTCTTCCCGGCTTGCAATCGCTATCTTCTTGCCCTTGCCCGATCCCACGAACCCCGCGCGAAAGGTCTCATCACCGGCGGTCTTCTTGAGCTCCGCCTCAATAGACCAGTATTCAACCTGAATGAAACTCTCGATCTCCCTCTCCCGCTCGATGACTATCCTCACCGCTACCGACTGTACCCTGCCGGCGGATAGTCCCTTCCTGACCTTCCGCCACAGGATGGGACTTATCTTATAGCCCACCAGCCTATCGAGTATGCGTCGTGCCTGTTGGGCATTGACCAGTTTCATGTTTAGCTCTTTAGGATGGCGGAATGCCTCAGTTACCGCCTCTTTAGTGATCTCATGAAACACCACGCGCTCAGCCGGCATTTTATCCAGCTCGGCAGCCTGAATCAAGTGCCAGGCGATGGCCTCTCCTTCACGGTCGGGGTCGGTGGCCAGATAGAGAATCGATGCATTCTTAGCGGCTGTTTTTATCTCGCTCACGACCTTGCTCTTACCCTTCGAAACGACGTATTCAGGGACGAATCCGTTGCCGGTGTCCACGCCGAGCTCCTTTTGCGGAAGG
Source organism: Dehalococcoidia bacterium (assembly GCA_023271485.1). Classification (GTDB taxonomy): domain Bacteria; phylum Chloroflexota; class Dehalococcoidia; order SZUA-161; family SpSt-899; genus BS503. Next base: position 1,610 of record JALPXT010000111.1, read on the forward strand.
TCACGGACGTGCCCCATGGTTGCCATGACAACGTACTCATCCTTCAGGATGCGACTTATGGTCCTTGCTTTTGCAGGTGATTCTACGATGACCAGTTTCTTCGCCATTAGTTCATTCTCGCTCCTCGTGCAATCACGTAGTTCATGTTGCCTTGCTGAATTACCATACCCTTAAGCTCCATCATTGTCAAGGTGCTGCTCACAACTGGTATGGGCAATGAAGAATGGCGACACAGCTCATCGATGTGCAGCGGCTCCGGTGACAGGTATCTTAGAAGCAGCGACTCATTGTCATTCTCGGGAAGTATAAGCTCCAGTTGTTGCGGGACTATATTCAAGTTTAGCTCTTCGAATATATCGTTCACCTCTAGTACGGCTTTGGCCCCCGCCCGAATCAAGAGATTACTTCCTCGACTTGCTGCGGAGAGTATGCTTCCCGGCACAGCGAAGACCTCACGATCCTGCTGCAAAGCCAGATTCGCGGTGATCATAGCGCCACTTTTTTCGATGGCTTCAGTAACCAGCACCCCCAGGCTTATTCCACTTATAATGCGATTGCGCCGGGGGAAATTCTCCGCCTTAGGCTTAGCGCCCAATGGATAGTCGCTCACCAGTGCGCCATGCTTGATGATCTCCTGGGCCAGTTCTCGATTTTCTGCTGGATAGACCATGTCCAGCCCGCAGGCGAAAACGGCGATAGTTCTGCCTCCCGCCGCCAGCGCCGCCCGGTGGGCAATGGAATCGATCCCCCGGGCGAGACCGCTCACGATGGTGATCTTATTTCGCGCCAGATCGGTTGCCAATCGCTGGGTGACCTCCCGGCCGTAACTGGTGGCCTGCCGGGTGCCCACCACAGCCAGAGCCCATTCATCGTCCGGTATGAGATTTCCGCGTACATAGAGCACCAGTGGGGCATCATATATCTCCTTGAGTCTCTGGGGAAAGGAGGGATCATCCTGCGCCAGCACCTTAACGTTGTAGCGATCGAGCCTATCCATAACTGTATCTAACTCGATCCTAGGGCGACGAGCCACGATGGTATTCGCTGACCTGTGATCCAGCCCGGCCGCTATAAGCTCTGCCACATTGGCATGCCAGGCTTTCTCCAGATCACCAAAATACTCCAGAAGCCGACCGAATCTAACCCGGCCGATGCCGGGAATCATGTTGAATCCAACCCAGTACTTTATCTCAGACATCTCGTTTCTCCAGCTATTTAGGTTGAAGGCCGAAGGCTGAAGTATTTTAGCCTTCTCGCAACGCTCGAATCAAGCCATTCAAAACCTTCTCGGTTTCGACTACCTTTGGTTCAATTAGAGAAGAATCTTCGTTGAGCAAGAAGCCCAAACGCTTAGATAAACTTAGTTGATAACGCAGTTCCTTCAATGACCCGAAAGCTATGTAGAGAAAACGAAGGTAATCGGCCTGACTGTCACGTGCGCATCCTTCAACGATGTTAGAAGGAATCGAAATCGCTGCTCGCCGCATTTGACAGGTTAAACC
>JALPXT010000112.1 GCA_023271485.1 Dehalococcoidia bacterium
GTGACAATCTACTGTATCTTCCATACTTCCCGGGATCCCAAGAAGTGGCACAATCGCTTGGTGTGACTTGCCAGGCATCGCCGAACCTGTCAGTCCACCCACCGGGGTTCCGTTGCGCTTCACACCAGCAGGTGACTTTATCGTTACCCAGTTACTTTCGGGCCGATGACTGACAAGGAAAAACGGCGGTATAGACAGACGCTTCGCTCTCGCGCTACGCTGTGTCATCTCGAAAGGGGCACCATCAACCTAAACCCACCATGCTTCAGGAGCAGCACCAGATGGCTGAAGGGAAACAGCGTCGTTCCGAATGCGTAGGCGGTGGATTTAGGGAGAGACTCTGTGTTCAAGAACTGGAGACGTTGTGGTATAATACTGTAGCACTTCAGGCCGTCGACCATCTGAATGCTGACTGCTGAACGCTTAACAATATTAGCGAGGATGAGAGATCGTGGCACCGTTGATTGAGGTGAGAGGTCTCAAGACCTATTTTTACACCGATGATGGTGTGGTGCGGGCGGTGGATGGGGTTGATTTCACCATCGAACAGGAGAAGACGCTGGGGGTGGTCGGTGAGAGTGGGTGTGGAAAGTCGGTGACCGGACTATCCATCATGGGGCTTATCCAGACGCCGCCGGGCAAGATCGAGGCTGGTGAGATTCTCTACCGCCGGAACGGGAGCCTCACCGAGCTGACCAATCTCGATCCCAAAGGAAAGGAGTACCGCTCGATCCGCGGAAACGAGATCGCCATGATCTTCCAGGAGCCGATGACCTCCTTGAACCCGGTTTACACCATCGGGAACCAGATCATGGAGGCGATCATCCTCCACCAGAAGGTGGGAAAGAACGAGGCCCGTAAGCGCGCCGTAGCGATGCTGGAGGCGGTAGGCATTCCCTTGCCCCGGCAACGGATCGATGAATACCCCCACCAGCTCTCCGGCGGGATGCGCCAGCGTGCCATGATTGCGATGGCTCTCTCCTGCAACCCGTCTCTCCTGATCGCCGATGAGCCCACCACAGCGCTCGATGTCACGATTGAGGCGCAGGTGCTGACCCTGATGCACGACCTGCGCAAGGAGTTCAAGACGGCGATGATGCTGATAACGCACGACCTCGGGGTTGTCGCCGGCATGGCCGACGACGTGGTGGTGATGTACCTCGGCAAGATCGTTGAAGGATCGACCGTCGGGAAGGTCTTCCATCACACCAAACACCCATACACTCAGGGATTGATGAATTCCATTCCATCGCTTGCCACAAAGAGGGATCGACTTGTTCCCATCGAGGGGGTGGTCCCCGATCCGTTTGAAGTACCGGCGGGATGCGGTTTCGAGCCGCGGTGCCCCCAGGCGATGGGGATTTGCAAGGGGGAGACTCCGCCGTTGAAGGAGGTTGCTCCCGGGCACCGGGCAGCCTGCTGGCTGTACGAATGATAAGGATGTGAAAGAGCTTGTCTTCTAATAACGTTCTGCTCGAAGTAAAGAACCTGAAGAAGTACTTTCCGGTGCGAAAGGGGGTACTGAAGCGTGTGGTGGCCCAGGTGAAGGCGGTCGATGATGTTGACCTGTACATCAGAGAGAGGGAGACCTTTGGATTGGTGGGAGAGAGCGGCTGTGGGAAGACCACTATCGGCCGCACAATCCTTCGCCTGATCGAGCCGACCGCCGGCAAGGTCCTCTTTCGGAGCAAGAGGCTTGCCGGTTCGAGTGAGCAATACAGGGAGGTGGATGTGGTGGCTGCTTCTCCGAAAGTGATGAAGGCGCTGCGCCGCGATATGCAGATCATCTTCCAGGATCCGTATTCCTCCTTGAATCCACGGATGACCATGGGGGCCATCGTGGGGGAGCCGCTGGTGGTCCATGGGGTAGGACGGGGGAGTGAACGGGAGGATCGTGTTCGCCAACTGCTGGGTGCGGTGGGGTTGAAGCCGGACCACATGAAGCGCTATCCGCACGAGTTCTCCGGTGGTCAGCGACAGAGGATCGGGATTGCCCGTGCCCTTGCCCTGGGGCCGCAGTTGATCGTGGCTGACGAGCCGATCTCCGCCCTCGACGTCTCCATCCAGGCGCAGGTGTTGAATCTCCTGGAGGACCTTCAGGATGGATTCGGTCTGACGTACCTGTTTATTGCCCACAATCTCTCCGTGGTCAAGCATATCAGCGACCGGGTGGCGGTGATGTACCTCGGAAGGATAGTGGAGCTGGCCAGGACCGAGGAGCTGTTTGACAACCCGAAGCACCCTTACACCGAGGCGCTGATGTCGGCGGTTCCGGTTCCCGATCCCGATTACAGCGCCGAGCGAATCATCCTCGAGGGGGACGTCCCCAGCCCGGTCAATCCACCCTCCGGTTGCTACTTTCATCCGCGTTGCCGCTACGCCAGGGAGGTCTGCAGGACGGAGACCCCGGTCTACCGGACCGTGGGCGGGGAGCACTTCGTCACCTGTCACCTGGCTGAATCGCTGGACCTGCGGCCGGTCCGGAAGGGTTGATCAGGAATGGCAAAGGGTATACTCTCCCTGGTGGGCCACTTCAAGGAAACCGGCCAGAAGGTCGATCGCCGCCTGGATGTCTTTCTTGTGAGCTGATTCAACGACTGAATGGATATATCTTGTTGGTATCGAGATGGTGGCGGCAGCGGCACCCTCTCGAGTGAGTTGAAGTGCTCCGGCGTCTGTCCCGCCCCGTGGCAGGACCTCCATCTGATATTTGATTCCCTTCTCTTCAGCTATTTCCCTTAGTTTGCGCACCAGATGCGGATTGGAGATGGATAGTGAGTCCTTGACCTTGATTGCTACGCCCTCGCCAAGCCTGGTCACCCTTCGCGGTTCCTCCACCCCGGGGATGTCGCAGGCTACGGTGACATCGACTGCAATCCCGATATCCGGGGCGATCCCGAAGCTTGATACCCTGGCTCCACGGATGCCGACCTCCTCCTGAGTTGTGGCCACAAGATAGATATCGGCTTCATGCTCCCTCACCTTCCGGAGGGCCTCGATCATGACGTAAATTCCCACACGATCATCCAGGGCCTTGCACGAGACCAGCTCGCCAAACTCCACCAGGTCCTGCTTGAGGGTAACTGAATCGCCTACCCTGACC
>JALPXT010000113.1 GCA_023271485.1 Dehalococcoidia bacterium
AAAGGGACAAGACAATAGCCTATGGGGTGATCAAGCGAATGGAACTCCATGAAATGGCTCTGAGGATGTTTAACGAGTTGAGTGGCGGAGAGAGACAGAAAGTTCTGATGGCCAGAGCACTTGCCCAGGAGCCACAGGTTTTGCTTCTTGATGAACCAACAAGCAACCTCGATTTAAAGCACCAACTGGAGGTTTTGGAGCTTGTCGTAGACCTGGTCAAAGAGAAAGGATTATCGGCAGTCATGGCCATGCATGACCTCAATCTGGCTTCGAGATTCTCCAGCAAGATAGCAATGCTCAAGAACGGTAAGATATACGCCGCCGGTGAACCAGGGGATGTTCTTAATGGGGCGAACATAAGAACTGTATATGGAGTTGAAACCACCATAAATGGCAATTCAGGCAGGCCTCACATTATTCCTTTGAAAAGGGTTACAGAGTGAAAGAGGATTGAATTATGGAAAAGGCAAAAATAGCTTACTTCACTACTAATCAAACCGATGTAGTTCCCCTCATTTCGGCCATTAAGGCTATAACCGAGGAGAAAGGAGAGATTGCTAATGTCTGCCTCCGAACCGGGGAGGACTTCATGCAACCTGGCAAATTGGAGGAGTTTACTCGATTTGCTACAAAATCACATTTGCTCATTATCCACCTTCATGGCGGCAAGAAGAGTTTCCCTGAGTTCGATAGGTTTATGTCCTCGCTGGAAGGCAAGGGTATCCCCATCCATGCCCAGGGAATGGCTACCGAGCAGGATATAGAGTTGATAAAGCTTTCTACTGTGGACAAGGATGATTACCAGAGAATCTCCCGGTATATCAATTACGGAGGAACTGAGAACTTTAAGAATCTTCTTCTGTATGCGGCCAATCGGTTTGCCGGCGCCGAATATGAGGTTGGTGAGCCGGAGAGAGCCTCCTGGGAAGGAATCTATCACCCCGATTTTGACTACCTGCCAACCCTGGATGAATACCTGGAGAAGAAGCATATAGCCGGTCGGCTCACGGTGGGGCTCTGGTTTTATCAAACCTTCTGGCAAGCCAAAAACACCGTCTTTGTTGATAGACTAATTGAGGAAATTGAGAAGCAGGGGGCAAATGTCATCCCGGTATTTCTCTATACCGTTAAGGATGTAGACCTCGGCACTAAAGGACCACAGTGGGTGGTTGAAAACTACTTTATGAAGGATGGTGAGCCTCTAGTTGATGTCCTGATTAGCCCCTTGATGTTCTCGATGTCCATGTCGGAAGGCAGTGAAGCACCACAGGAGAACGAAGGCTTCTTGAAGAGGCTGAAAGTGCCTATCATAAAAGCAATATTAACCCACAATACCTTGGAGGAATGGCGGGATACCCCGCAGGGGCTAAGCCCCATGGATGTCACTATGAGTGTTGCCATGCCGGAGTTCGATGGCATATTGATTACCGTGCCCGTAGCCGCCAGAACGTTTTCTGATACCGACCCCTTAACTGGAGCCAGAATAGTCAGGTATGAACCCATTACCGAGAGGGTGAACAAGGCAATTCGCCTGAGCCTGAATTGGGCAAGGCTGAGGCATATACCCAACAACGAAAAGAAGGTGGCTATCATCTTCCACAACTATCCCCCGCGAAACGACCGCATCGGCACCGCTTTCGGGTTGGATTCACCGGTTTCCGTCTGGAACCTCCTTCGTGATATGAGAGATGCAGGGTACGAGCTGGATTACATGCCGGAAAGCGGGCAGACCTTGATTGAGGACATAATTGAACGAGTTACAAACGACCGCCGCTGGGCCAGTGCCGAGGAGATGGACAAAAGGGCGGTGGCTAAGATTTCTGATGAACGATACCATGGATGGTTTGAGGAACTTCCCTCGGAGGTGCAAGGCAAGATGACGGAAGCTTGGGGAAAGCCACCGGGCAAACTCTTCAATCACCAGAACAAGCTGCTCGTCCCGGGACTCATCAATGGCAACATATTCATCGGGATTCAGCCGCCAAGGGGGTTTCTGGCTGATCCCGCTGCCATTTATCACAGCCCCGACCATCCCATCACCCACCACTACTACGCCTACTATCGCTGGATTCGCGATGTTTTCAAAGCCGATGCGGTGATGCATATCGGCAAGCATGGTTCTTTGGAATGGCTGCCCGGAAAATCGGTAGGCCTTTCGGGATCCTGTTTCCCTGATATTGCCATCTCCGATTTACCCAATATCTATCCCTATATTATCAACAACCCCGGCGAGGGCACTCAGGCAAAAAGAAGGAGCTACTGCTGCATCATCGACCACCTGGTACCGGTGATGCATAACGCCGATTCCTATGGGGAGATGGCCGAGCTGCATGTTTTATTACATGACTATTCTCACGCTGTAACTGAGGATCCGGGGAAGATCCCGGTGGTACAGAAGATGATCTGGGAAAAGGTATGCCAGGCAAAGCTCGATCACGACCTGGAAATTGACGAAGCGACTGCTTTTGTCGATTTTGATGGATTCCTGGTGAAATTACACGGGTATTCACATGAAATATCCGATACCCAAATTCGAGATGGGCTGCATATCCTGGGTGAGCCACCGGTTAACTCCCGCCTGGATGAATTCCTGGTCGCCCTGACCCGGTTGAGTAATGGCGATGTGCCCTCGCTGAGGGAAACCCTGGCCGAGATGAAGGGCTATGATTACGACGACCTGGTGGCAAATAGAGGGAAGCTGCATCCCAATGGCAAGAGCAACGGTCACATCATCGAAGATATGCATGAACTCTCCCTCCAACTGGTGGAGAGGCTTCACGACCACGAATTTCAGGCGGAGAGCATCGATGCTATTACCAGAGAAGTGCTGGGGGAGAGCAATGCCGCCGTTACGAGGGTCCTAACCTACATCGCCAACTCCCTTGCCCCCAATATAGCGGCCACTACCGATGAATTAACGAATACCCTGCTGGCTGCCGGCGGTGGATTTATTCCCCCCGGCCCATCGGGCTCCCCCACCAGAGGAATGGCGGATATTTTGCCCACAGGGCGAAATTTCTATTCCGTAGATCCTCAGGCTATACCCTCTCCCGCTGCATGGAAGG
>JALPXT010000114.1 GCA_023271485.1 Dehalococcoidia bacterium
TACCGCTCGTGATATCCAGGTATTAAAGGAGCTTGAGGCAGTACGGCTGCGGCCGGGAATGTATATTGGCAGCACCGATCAGCGCGGACTGCACCACCTGATTCATGAAATCGTAGACAACAGCATCGATGAGGCGATGGCCGGCTACTGTGATCGGGTCACTATCATTATCCACGATGACGGCAGTGTCACTGTAACCGACAATGGCCGGGGCATTCCTGTCGATATACACCACACCACCAAGATTTCCGCCCTGGAGACGGTGATGACCACGCTGCACGCCGGGGCCAAGTTCGGAGGGCAATCCTACAAGGTCTGTGGCGGATTGCATGGGGTCGGGGCCTCGGTGGTGAATGCCCTTTCATCCTGGTTCAGGGTGGATGTCGAGCGCGATGGCAAGATGTATCGCCAGGAGTTTCGTCGCGGGATTCCCACAAACGGCGTCGAGACAGTCGGCCACTCCCAGCGGACCGGCACCACCGTGACTTTCCTCCCTGATGAAGATGTCTTTGACAAACTGGACTACGACTTCAATGTTCTGGCCCAAAGATTCCGGGAAATGGCATACCTCAATAAGGGAATCTGGATCGAATTCAGGGACGAGCGGCAAGACCGGGAGATAAGCTTCTATTTCCAGGGAGGCGTCGTTAGCTTTGCTCAGCAGATCAATCGTAAGCGAGTGGTGCTTCACCCAAAGCCGATCTATATCTCCAAAGTAATCAACAGCACCACCGTCGAAGTCGCGCTGCAATATAACGACAGATTCACCGAGTCCACCTTTTCCTTTGCCAATTGCATCAATACCATCGACGGCGGGACGCATCTCACCGGCTTTCGCACCGCCCTCACCCGATCACTGAACGACTATGCTCGCCAGTATAAAATTATCAAGGAGAATGACGCTAATCTCGCCGGCGAGGATGTGAGGGAAGGGCTGGTGGCGATTATCAGCGTTAAGCTGACTGACCCGCAATTTGAGGGGCAGACCAAGACCAGGCTGGGCAACTCGGAGCTGAAAACCCAGGTGGAGTCGGCTGTCTATGAAGGACTGACCTATTATCTGAATGAGCATCCCCAGGAGGCCAAGCGCATTCTGGAGAAATGCCTCACCACTGCCAGGGCCCGTGAGGCTGCCCGAAAGGCTCGGGAACTGGTCAACAAGAAGGGGCTTTTTGAGGGCAATAGCCTGCCGGGGAAGCTAGCCGATTGCTCTGAGAAATCCCCCGCTAACCGTGAGCTTTATATTGTCGAGGGGGATTCCGCCGGTGGCTCTGCCAAGCAGGGACGAGATCGAGGCTTCCAGGCCGTACTGCCACTCAAGGGAAAGATTCTCAATGTGGAAAAGGCTCGCCCGGAGAAGATGCTGTCTCACGATGAGATACGCGCTCTTATCATTGCTCTGGGGGCGGGGGCCGGAACCGGTAATGGTTCGGAGTTCGATCTTGCCAAGCTTCGCTATCACCGCGTCATCATCATGACCGATGCCGATGTTGACGGCTCTCATATTCGCACCCTGCTGCTTACCTTCTTCTTCCGATATATGCCGGAGCTGATCACCAACGGCCATCTGTATATCGCACAGCCGCCACTCTACCGCATAAAGAAGGGCAAGGAGCATCACTGGATCTACTCCGATGGGGAGAAGGATAAATTGACCGCTAAGATGGGGAGCAAGGGTGTGGAGGTCCAGCGCTACAAAGGGCTGGGGGAGATGAATCCGCAGCAACTCTGGGAGACGACCATGGACCCCGAGACGCGCATCATGCTCCAGGTGAACATCGAGGACGCCGTCAAGGCAGACGAGATTATAGATATGCTTATGGGCGAGGCGGTCCCCCCTAGAAAGGCCTTCATCCAGGCCCACGCCACCCAGGTGAGAAACCTGGACGTCTAACAGTCAGCCCCCCTCTTTCACGTCGATCCAGAGATGAAGTGCGGGGCCTGGTTCGTCCTCTGCGTCCAACGTGCGGATCTTGAACAACACAAACTGCACCTTTTGATCTTCCCCGGGCTCCTGTGGAACGAATCCGACTTGCTCCCGCCAACTCTCCTCGTGTTCCAACTCTACCGGGCCGATCCTCTGCTGCAGAACTCCATCAACCTTAATCTTTATTTCATAGCCCATTATCTCGTGTTCGCGATTGGTGATGCCAAGGATCACCCGCCCCTCCTCCCCCACAGTCAGGTCCGTGGGATAACCCTCTGCCTTCCCTTCCAGCCCAAGAACATAAAACTCGGTGAACCTCTCCCCCACCCTCGGACTGGCGATTACATAGCCCAGAGTTCCGATGGCTCCCACGATCGCCAGTATCAGTACGATGGAGAGCGCTCTATCCAGCCGGTTCTCCTGCCTGGGCAGCGAGAGGTTGAGAATCAGGTTGAGTTTCTCTTGTTCCGGGAGCCCGTGCCGGCGATACCAGGCGATGGCTGACATCGCGGCGATGAAAACTGTCAGAGAAACAAGGATGGGGTAGAGTCGAATCCCCCAAGGGGTATAATTCAACACCAGTCCAATGAGAGGCACGACAGCTATGGAGAGGCCGAATGAGAGTGCCACCCTTTCGATGGCGTCGAGGCCGCTTTTCTTGGGGAAAAGAGCGGCGATGAGCGTATAACCCGGGAAAAAGAGGATGAAGGGCAGCCCCAAAATGATGCGCAGCGCTTGAATGGGAAAGAAGGAAATAGTCAGAATCAGAACTACAGAAAGGATATTGATGGCCAGGAGCTCATTTTGAATCTTGATTCTCAATGTTTCCCTCTCGCGAGAAATCGGTAACTACAATCTCTAGTTTATACCATATTCATCACCTATTCAACACGTGCAAAATGAAAATGGGGTCAACTCTATTTTCCCCAAGGTGATTATGCTAAAGGCTGTCCGGGAGTTTCAGCCTTCGGACTTCAGCCTTCAGCCTGAGCCGTCAGGTAGATAGACCGAAGACTGAAGGCTTTTAGGCATGAAATATGCGGGATGATTGAGCTTCAGCCTTCGGACTTCGGCCTTCAGCCTATCCATTTGATTACTCCAACTGCGACCAGCCTTTCTTCTCTT
>JALPXT010000115.1 GCA_023271485.1 Dehalococcoidia bacterium
ACAGTGTTTCGGTAACAAACTCAATAAAGGGGGTGGGTCCAATGCATCTAATAATTGACGGGTATTGCGGCGATTCCAAAAAGATGAGAGACACGGAATTCATTTATCACTTCCTCGATACCTACCCCAGACAAATCGGGATGACTAAGGTCTCCACTCCCCAGGTGTCGCAATACGAGAGTCTGAATCCCAAGGAACAAGGTGTTTCGGGATTTATCCTCCTTGCCGAGAGTCACATAAGTATCCATGTTTTCCCCGAACTTTCCTACGTAAATATAGATATCTTCTCATGCAATGATTTCCAGTCTGATCTGGTGATCAGCGGATTGCAGCAGCAATTTGGCCTGACTGACGTGAAAAGCTACGTCCTCAACCGTCCGCATACGTGAAGGGCTAAAGGCTGAAGGGGCCCGGGGCTACCTAACCGCTGAACCTTGAACCCGGAAGAGAGGTGTTCACAAATGCCTGATAATGTTCCCAACGGAGGTATCCCTAAGTCTGTTGCGCGTCTTGCTCAGACCCGTAAGACGCCTTTTCTGGCCATCAATAAGAAGATGATCCTTCGAAAACTCGATCAACTGCAGCGAGCTATGCCCGATGCTCGAATATTCTACGCGCTCAAGACGAACTCCCACCGGCGCATTGCAAAGATGCTGCAGGATGCAGGGACCGGTTTTGAGATTTCCTCTGAGGAGGAGCTGGATTTGCTCCTGCGCTGCGGGGTGTCCCCTCAGAGGATAATCTCCAGCAATCCGCTAAAGAGCCCGCAGTTTATCAGGGCGGCTCACGCCGCTGGAGTGAAGTACTTCGCCTTTGACTCACCAGACGAGATTGAGAAGTTATCGCGATTTGCCCCTGGTAGCAGCGTTTACGTGCGCCTGTCAGTATCCAATGAGGGCAGCCAGTGGCCGCTGGGCGGGAAATTTGGTGTGGAAACCGAGCAGGCAGTCGAGTTGATCACCCGGGCCAGCAAAGGGCCGCTTGTCCCATGTGGCATCACTTTTCATGTTGGTTCACAATGCACCGACGAGATGTCATGGGTAAGTGCGATTAAGAAGGGCAGGCTCGTCTGGAACGCAGTCGAAAGAGAAGGGATCAGCCTCTGGATGCTCAACATCGGTGGGGGGTTCCCCATCGAGTATACCGAGTCCATCCCTCCCATTGATCGAATTGCATCGGTGATAGAAGAAACGCTGAGACAAGAGTTCCCCACGGGCGTCGAGATTTTCGTCGAGCCAGGGCGAGCCGTTGTAGGCGAGGCCGGTATACTGGCAAGCACGGTCATTGCTAAGGCGAAACGCAATGGACAGGACTGGATCTACCTGGATGTCGGCGTATTCAACGGTCTGATGGAAAGCATCGGCGGCTTTCGATATTCCATGGTTGCTGATAGGAATGGGCCGGTACGCAAGTGGGTGGTGGCAGGTCCTTCCTGTGATAGCTTCGATGTCATCTCGAACGAGGTTGATCTTCCCGAACTGCAGATAGGCGACAAGGTATATATTTCATCCGCAGGGGCATACACTACGGCCTATGCCTCTCGATTCAATGGCTTCCCCATCCCGAAGATCTACTTTGTCTAGTGTGCTGCCCCTAGCGTCGGTTGTAAATGTTCACCGCAGAGCACGCAAAGAACGCAGAGGGAATCAATCTTGTCCTGGTCTTGTTCCAATTTTGATTCATCTCAGCGATCTCTGTGTTCTCCGTTGTAAATGGTTAGCCTCAATCAATGGACTTTAAGCAAAGGAACAGCGCTGCCCCCACTGAGATTATTGAGCTGGTTGTCGATAGCGGTGGGTCTCGGCTGGATAAGTACATCGCCGAACACTGCGAGTTGTCCCGTTCTCATATTCAGCAGTTGATCGCCGAAGGAAGGGTGCTTCTCGATGGTCAGCCTGCTAAGGCAAGCCGGAAAGTCACCTTCGGAGAGAGCATCGTTGTTTCCGTCCCTCCACCCATCACTATTTCCATCGCCCCCGAGGACATCCCGCTCGATATCGTCTACGAGGACGATTACGTTATGGTAATTGACAAGCCGGCGGGATTGACCGTACATCCGGCCCCTGGACATCGCAGCGGAACGCTGGTCAATGCCATTCTGGCCCATTGCCCCGATCTTATGGACATCAAGGGATCGGTCCGCCCGGGGATCGTACACCGGCTGGACAAGGATACGTCCGGACTGATGATGGTGGCCAAGAATGACGCCGCCCAGGTGAGCTTATCCGGTCAGATAAAGAGAAGAGCCATCAAAAAGGGTTACCTGGCCCTGGTTTCGGGGCATCTGTCGCCGGCGCGGGGCACTATTGAGGCGCCCATCGGCCGCCATCCCAGGGACCGCAAACGGATGGCGGTCATCTCCACCGGCAGGGAAGCCCGCACCTTCTATCACGTGAAGGAGTATCTGGGGAGCTACAGCCTGGTTGAGGTTTGCACCGAGACGGGACGGACACACCAGATCAGGGTTCACTTTTCCTCCATTGGCCACCCCCTGGTTGGCGATGCGGTTTACGGAAAGAGGTCAAATCTGCTTGGCAGACACTTCCTCCATGCTGACCGCCTGGGTTTTCGTTTGCCGCCCGGAGGAGATTTCGTTGAATTTGAATCTGCCTTGCCTCTTGATCTGGAAGAAGCGCTGAGGCAAGTTACACCCCCAGTCCATCACATCGACCATCAGCAGTCCCTGCAATATCTTCTGGACTAGCACTGAGCGCCATATTGTGGACTTGTTAAGCAACCGTGCCCTATCCCAGCTACCACACAACCATAACAAGGCCAGTCCCTCAAAGCAATCTTGCGGACTCTCTTGACAGTCCCCACATTTAGTGCTATACTGCCCGTTGGACTTGCAGATAGTCCGAAGGGAGGCAGCAGATGGTCAAGCCGGCAAGAACTGCTGGGCAGGGATTGACCTTGCCCTATGGTCCCACCAGGGGAATGTTACAAGCACTGCAACTTATGCGCAAGAGTACCCCTCCCAAGGTTGATGGCAACCTCCTGCGGCGGAATCAGATCGCTCCCG
>JALPXT010000116.1 GCA_023271485.1 Dehalococcoidia bacterium
TTCCTATGCCTCCAACTAGACGGAACGGCAGCGGTTCTTGTCGCTGTTCGTCTTTCCGGTGGGGGTGGTAGGCCGAAGGAGTCACCATTAGAGGCCTGCGCGTTTCCGTGCAAGCACTCCGCGTCTACATCGAAATGAAGGAGGATGTCAGTCATGGCACGCATCATATCATCCAAATTCCACCCCGTCTTGGTAGTCATAGATATGCAGAATGGCTTCTGCGCACCGGGAGGCTCTTACGAAAAATTCGGGGCCGATATAACTTTATACCGGGAGATCATACCTAATATCAGGAAGATGATAGACGCCGCTCATGAACTTCGCATACCCGTCTTCTACGCACAGCAAGTTCGAGAGCCATCTGGAATTGACCTCCTCACCAGAATGCACCGCATCATACCAAAAAGGAGACTGGAATTCAGCGAGAACATCCGCTCATGCCTGATAGGAACATGGGACGCCGAGACAATCGATGAGCTTGCACCGGGAAAAAATGACCATGTAATCATAAAAAGGAGGGATTCCATCTTTCAGGATACTGAGTTCGAGCTCTGGTTGAAGAGCATCGGCGCTGATACAGTCATATATACCGGTATAGACACCTGCATTTGCGTCGAGAATTCCCTCAGAGAAGGCTTTAACAAGGGATACGACGTTATCTTGGTAGAGGACGCTGTTGCCTCTGTCTGGCCGGAGTTGCAAAAGGCCACACTGGAAAAGGTGAGGGGTTCCTTCGGTCTGGTTTTGACTGCGGAGCAACTCGCCGCTATGCTGCGTGCCAACAAGCGGAGGGCATTAACTTTCACCCTTTCTACCGAGTATCTATCATAAGCATAGATGCTATGCCAGGGCAAGGACTAATCGATACGCACACATGGTGGGCCATCCTGGGCTCGAACCAGGGACCTCAGTCTTATCAGGACTGCGCTCTAACCAACTGAGCTAATGGCCCAGAATCATCAGGGGGAGAATCCCCCTGAAACCCCCTAAAAAGCGGTCATGCTTGGGATTCCTAAAGGGGCTCCGCCCCTTCATCAGAGGGATTCTCCCCCTGAAACCCCCTAAAGCAGTTGTGTCCTAGGATTCAATGCCAACCTTATTTCCACAGTCTTACCACCACCCATACGACCACGGCAAGGACCAGCAACATCAATGCCGGTCTGATCCCCAGCCTGGATGCTGCTATAATAAACACCACCAGGCCGATGGGCACCACAAACCGACGCCACGACCTGCCGGATCGCAGGTCTCCCCCGGACGTTATTCCCCTGGAGCGATCATAAGCCGCCCTCCGGGCCGGATCGGATAGCACCTCGTAGGCCTCATTGAGCTGCTTCATCTTATCGGCCGCATCCGGCGAGGGGTTCACATCCGGATGGTACTTCGCTGCCAGTCGCCGGTAGGCGGCGCCGATCACCTCTCTATCCGCCTGGGGACGTACCTGGAGAACGGCGTAGTAATCAGGACTTGCCATTGCCAGTTGCCGCGCTCATTCTCTGGGTTGCGGACTCTGCAGAAATCTGAAGAGTTCGGAGTCGGCTCCCAGCACCAGCGTAGTTCCCCCGACCAGGAATTTTTCGTATGCCTCCAGGCTCCGCACAAAGCCAAAGAACTCCGGGTCTTGCTCAAAGGCTGCGGCATAAATTGCGGCGGCTTTGGCATCTCCCTCTCCCCTCAGTAGCCTGCTTTCCTTCTCCGCTTGAGCCAGTAGAACCACTACCTCTCTGTCTGCGTCGGCCATGATTTTCTTGGCCTCTTGTGCTCCTTCAGCACGAGACTCCATGGCCATCCTCTCTCGTTCCGCCCTCATCCGGGCAAAAACAGCTTCCTGTACCCCCTCGGGAAGGTCAACCCTTTTCATGCGAACATCTATCACTGCTATACCAAAGTCACGGCGGGCAATTTCATCCGTGTGCCGGCCGACGGTGTCCATAATAGGCTTCCTCTCGACGCCGATTATGTCCCAAAGGTTGTGTCGGGCAAGCTCCTCCCGCAACCTGGAGATAGCAACGTTATTTAACCTGAGCCTGCCGGTATGCTCATCTCTTACCGCCTTGTAGAATAGATGAGGATCTACAATTCGCCAGCGGATGTAACTGTCCACCAGCAGCCTCTCCTTATCCAGGGTAATAAACTCCGTCGGAGGGGCATCGGCCTCCAGCACCCTTCGTTCCATACGGGCTACCGATTGAATGAACGGGATTTTGAAGTTCAGTCCCGGCTCATCGATTGTCCTTACATATTCGCCAAGTTGAATCACAATCCCCTGCTCCCTCTCATCAATGATGAACACAACCTGAGGGAGTACCATCAGGGCCGCCAGTACCAGCACTATAACTATCACCAATTTTTTCATTCTTCACCCTCCACTGGTTGCTCCAGCTCGATCAGATCCCCCAGGGGCAGAAACGGCATCAGGTTGCCGCCGACCGCGGGATCGATAATGAATTTCTCGGTTCCGGCCAGAACACGCTCTATCGTCTCCAGGTATAGCCTTTGGCGGGTCACTGCCGGGGCTTTCCAGTACTCTTCGAGAATTTTGCCAAACCGCCCCGCCTCACCTTCAGCCAGTGCTATCCTTTCGTCTCTATAGGCGGTGGCCGCGCGTACTATCGCTGCCGCCTCCCCCCTGGCTCGGGGAACTACATCCCGGGCATATCCTTCAGCTTCCCTGATAAACCTCTCCTTATCCGCCTTAGCCCGCACCACGTCATAGAAGGCTTCCCTGACCTCATCGGGGGGGTCTACTACCTGCAGTTCCACTCCAACCACGTGCAGGCCAGTCAGATGAT
>JALPXT010000117.1 GCA_023271485.1 Dehalococcoidia bacterium
AGTGGAGAAAGACACTAGAAACAAAGTGGCCTATTGCTATCACTACCAGCCCCTGTACAGGGGACATATTCTGAATTCCTATTATATAACCCATGAAAGCACATCCGGAGCAAAACCAGAAAATCTTGGTAGTGTTGTGAGCGGCAAGACTGAAGTTCCCCCTCGCCAGAGCAACGCCAACATCAGTCGAGTTACCTGTCCAGTGTGTGCTGCGGCCAATTCGGGGCAGTTGTGACGTAAGTCCATTCTGATAGCCCATGGCGATTGGCAGAATGGTGGCTATAATCATTCTGCCTAATCCATAGTCGTCTCCACATGGAGCGTAGATGCCCCTGTAAACAAGAAGCGCGGTTAGCCCAATCGGCGGGGCTATGAAGAGTAGACTGCGTGTAAAGCCCATGTTGTCGAGTGCCAATCCAGACAGATAGCCCCCAAAGACAAAGGCTATCCAGATCGTGAAGACAAGTAACGCATCTATCGGCTCGAGGACGAGATTCATTCCTACATCATTCAGCCTTCCTGATATATGCGACGACCTCTCATACAGGATAGTCAGTGTAGTTATCGTATTTACGGTACCGGCCCAGAATGCCAATATCGCTCCAGCCAGAGTATGTAAGTATGGACGGGACAGCATTGGCCATCCCCTGTCACTAGCCATCGGTGCACTCATTCCAGTTACCTCCTACTGAACAAATGATAAGAACAACCGCTTGCCGCCACACCCTATCTCAGCACGACCTCCAATGCATCTTTGGGACACACTTCGACACACAACCCGCATCCCTTACACCGAAGTCCGCAAATCTCTATCACCTTTGCTTTTCCATTGAGCTTTATGAGCTTTATAGCGTTTGCCTCAGGACACGAGACGATGCAAACACCACAGCCGTCACATTGATCCTCCTTTAAGCATGCTGCGTAATACATGTCGCCCCCCTCAAATGCTGATCCTGTTCCGTTTTCTAGTCATTTGCATAAACCATTATAATGAGATTGAATGAATCTGTCAACCCACCCGCAGGACTCTATATATGATGGTTGTCATTTCACCTGTATAAGCCAGCTGACCATACTAGCTGGCTGACCCATATCGCCAGACCTATTATGATCAGAAATACAGGTATGCTCAGCAAGGCCCTGCCTCTGCCCTTTATTATTCTGCCTCTGCCCTTTATTATCGTTTCACCTGATGCCGCTAATACACCTACGAGGCCCACATAGCACACCAGAAAGACTATGAGGGCAAGTAAGGCCTCGCTCATGTTGAACCTCCTTTAGTCATTTGCATAAAGCGTTATGAAGGGGTTGAATCTGCGGAAGGACTATCCTTAACCAACTCATAGGTCTTCCGGATGGCAGCCATATTCTTTTCCAGCAGCTCCTGTGTCTTGGCATACTTTTTCTTGAGCACATCGTCGAGGGCGGCGGTGGTTGCCGAGGCAATGAATTTTCCCCCGCCAAATCTTTGTGATATTGCTTTTTCCAATCCCTCCAGGGTAACGATATCAGTGGCACCCACCAATCCACCCAGTAAAGCCATATTGGTAGCCAGCTCAGTGCCGGCCACATCGAGCGCAATCTGAGACGCCGGCACATAGAGAACCCTGACATTCAGGTCGGCAATGCTGCGAGCATCCTCTTCGGAGAGCAGCGGGCTTTCAGTATTGATAATCAGCCACCCATTGGGGCGTAAGCCTTCATAGAAGGGCATGGTATAGCATTTGCCCTTGGTGATCACCTCGGGGTGAAAGACCATGATAGCGTCGGGATAGCCGACTTCCCCCTTCTCATAAACCTTCTGCGATGAAATCCGGACATAGCTTTCTGTGGGGGCCAGCCTTTTCTCCGCTCCGAAAAAGGGGATCACGATGCCATAATTTCCATCGTTCACTGCGGCCATTCCTAGTAGGTTGGCGGCAGTAACCATGCCCTGTCCCCCCAGTCCCGACATACGTACATCAAGCTTCATTCCTTACCTCCTCGGCTTTGGGCCCTTTCTCTATCTTCTCGATAAATTCCTGGGCTTCCGGGGACATGTATTCTGTAATCTCGGTCTCCTTGGCCCTCGTGAGCGTCTCCGACGGAGGAAACTTATAATTCGTGGCACAGGGACAGAATACCTGAACATAGGTGGGGCCTATGTCACGGGCTATCAGAATTGCTCTTCGCGCCATCTGCCCCAGCCGTCTTGCCCGGGCCGGGGTAATCGTGGCAACATAAGCACAACCGGCAGCCTTAGCTACTTCATGAAGGGGTACCTTGGGGAACTTCTTCCCCACGGGCGCCATGTTGACCACCACCCCTTGCCGCGTCATGCCGCTTTCCTGTCCCCCGGTATTGGAATAGCCTTCGTTGTCCAGCATTATGGTGGCGATATTCTCCCGTCTGAACCAGGAATGCATAGTGGGGGAAAGCCCGATATCGGCGACACCACCGTCTCCAGCGATCACCACCACATCCTTGGTTTTGTCGGGATATCTCAGCCGCAAGGCCCTCTTCAATCCGCAGGCCACCGAGTTCTGATTTCCAAAGAGAGCGTGTACGTTGTGAATGGCGACCTGGGGCATGAGAATGGAATTGCACCCTGTCGTCCCGACAATAATCGTGTTCCCTGGATCGGGAAGCGAGGCGAGAATCAATCTGATGGACAAGCCGAGGCCGCAGCCGGCGCATAATGGGTGCTCCTCTATCACCTCCTTAAATGTTCCCAGGTTCTTTACGGTCAAACCCCTTCCAAAGGGACCGTCCTCTACCAGGTCCTGGTACTCCTGGGGCAGTATCTTC
>JALPXT010000118.1 GCA_023271485.1 Dehalococcoidia bacterium
GCTTTATTTTATATTGTGTGGAAAAATTTTCATGAAAAAAGTAAGGTGGTAAGAACCCCAGAGCAGAAAATTAAAGGGAAGGAAGGGGATAAAGGGAGTGAGTTGCCAAATATGATAAAGGCTGGACTCAAATTGGGCTAAGTGGTATATTAGGTGTGAGTATATCTCTCGGGATGCCAGCTCGAGTCCTGCTCGGGGAGCGATTTTGCTTTTCCCGAACGTGGCAGAAACAAAATGGCCCGAACTAACAGCACTGGATAAAGGGATAAGCAAGGGAGGTTACCATGGACGTAGAGGAGAAAGTTTTACGCATTTACGAGATATTTCATCAACGCGTATTTAACCAGGATCGCTTACTTGCTGAGAGAACAAGTATATTCCTCTTGTCCAGCTCTATATTATTTGCAGGATTTGCCATGCTTGGCAATAATTTTACGCTGCTTCGTATACTCTTACCTTGCGTTGGTATCCTTCTTAGCTTTCTAATGTGGAATGTTGCTTCTGCCTCAGTGCGTGAATTGCGCCTATGGCTGAGCTGCTGCCGCATGATTGAACAGGAAGAGAATGTATTCAAGGACTTGAAGGAAAGAGAGCTAGTTCCCCACAGCACATGGGCTAATTGGTGGTCAGGCAAAAGCAGATATATAGGGCAAGAAAGGTATCCTCTTTATAGTCTACCTCCAGTAGCGAGATGGGAGAAGTGGATGTATTTTGGGCGTTTCAGTGCGGGGAACATGTATAGGTTCTACATCCCTGGAATATTCTTTGCCATATGGACAGCCTCGCTTATTTGGGTTCTCTCCTAAAGGTGATAAAGAGTTACTTCTATATTAGGATATAGTGGGGTTCAGATAGTAAGTATATAGCTGGTCTTCTGGCATTAGTCAAAGCCACAATGAACCATACATCCACAAAAGTTCGGATTTTCTCTCCGCTTGGCGAACCTTTGACTCCTATCGTGATAGGCTCGGCGTCTGTAGGGTATAGCCTCCTTCGGTTTCGGGGAAGATGGACTGCACCCCTATGATTGGACAGATAGGGTTAGGAGAGTCTGGCGGGGTGTCGCATTAATCCTCTGAGTCAGCACTACCTCTTCAAATTCATTAGGTGGCCGGTAACCAAGCGCCGGGTGAAGTCTCTTTTGATTATAAATGTCCTCGATGAAATGGGGAAGCTGGTTACCACATGGTGATAGGTCTCATACTCGTATAGGTGTACCTCCTTGTGCTTTAGTGTTTTGAAGAAGCTCTCCATCATGGCATTCTCGTAGACATTGCCGGTAGCAGCCATGCTGACCGGGAAGCCATGTCTGCTGAGCTACTCCACATACTCACCTAAGGCATACTGCACCCCTTGCGAATATGGGGAGGCGATATTTGTCGTTTTTACCCGCCTGCCCGACAGAGCAGATCATTCTCTTTCATGATTCTAGAAGTCATCCCGAAATTGCCCCAAAAGGATAATGATGCAAGCAATGATAAGGAAAGCAAGGAAGATATGATAATCGTGCTCCCACTATACCAAAGTTTGGACTAATTTTGAACTAATTTTGGACTAATCTTGAGCCTTCCCTGAACTCAGTTCGCAGCCTCCCTCATTATAAGTCTCCCCGGCTTTTAGGTCTGAGGACAGTTTAAGCTCATCCTCTACCCTCGCGCTGGAGAGGATCTTAACCCAGCACCAGGGGCCTTTTCTTCTAAGGCTAAATTAGCTTACTTGGAGATGCTGGATTTACCGCGTTCACTCATAAGCAAGTGCCATGTAACAATGGCGGAATTTCCTTAGGTCAAGCGGTAATTGCCAATTTCGCCCGTATATGTGGTATACTTAAGGAAGGTTAAGGAGGATAGAGCTCCTGATTAACCGAAAATATAAAAGGAGAAATCGCAATGACGGAGGAAAAGGAAAGAGCAACTAAAGATATGAAGCAGCTATTGACAGCTATTTATAATCTATCATTTGCCAACAATCTCATATTCGCTATGCAACAATTGAAAGGGAGAACTATTTTGCAAGCTGAGGAAGCATATGGCGAAATATTTGATAATCCATCGGTTCGGCCCTTCTTTCATCTTTTTCTTGGAACAGATGAACGGGGGCGTATGAAACTCTCTAGCTTTGGTGACGCCCTTGAAAGATTTATAACATATGTCCATAGATTTCTTGATGATGAGGATACAATTGCCCGGATAAATAAGACCTTCGGCTTAGAACTATCAAATCCTTTGAGAGATTTAGTTTACTCGGTTATAAAGCGATTTGACGAAAAGGAGAAAAAGGTTGCCAGAGTAGCAACAATGTCCCTCTATGCACGGTTTGACCGTATATCTTCTGAAATAAAGGATGAGTTTGGCTTAGAGCTTTCAATGGATGAAATCAAGGACATAAATGAAAAAATGCGAATGTTTCTATTATGTACAAGCGATACCAGCTTTGACATTCCAGAGCAGCTCCGAAGACATATCTTGGAAGCGACTAAGGACTTGGAGGGAACACAATGAGCCAGGAGTTCCAGATTACCAAGAGTGAGGGTGAAGAAAAAGTTCTTTTGCTGAGGAAGGAAAGAGAGCAAATAAGGAGAAAAGAGCCGATAATCAGAAAGCCGCTACAGCGCTCGGCTGGAGATAGACAGGTTCCCGAAATAGTTAAAAAAATACGCCCCGTTAGTATAAGTCATTATATCGTCGGGGAAGAGATAAAACACCTCTCTCCAATTCGGCAATCTAAAGCTGTGAGAACAGCACCAGTGGCTCGAGCAATCGAAAAG
>JALPXT010000119.1 GCA_023271485.1 Dehalococcoidia bacterium
ACATCGGCGCCGGCCTCAACTGCCATATTGGCGATAGTGAGGCGCTCCGGCATCCCCATTATCTCCACACCATCACCGCCAAACTCCAGTGCTTTGAACGTAGCACCATCGGCCCCGATCTTGCCGATGAGGTAGAGTATAAGGTCCTTGGCATAGACACCTCTGGAGAAGCGGCCATGGACTGTTACCTTAAATGTCTCCGGCACCCGCAGCCAGGTCTTTCCAAGAGCGAAGACAATGGCTATATCGGTAGAGCCCATTCCCGTGGCAAAGGCTCCCAGCGCCCCTGCGGTAACGGTATGAGAATCCGCTCCCACGATGACCTCACCGGGGCCGGCAAAGGATTCTGCCACTATCTGGTGGCAAACCCCTTCCCCGACGTCACTCAAGACCACGCCTTTTTCCTTAGCAAAATCCCGAAGGAAACTGTGGTCGTTGGAAAGTGCTCTTGCCGGACTCGGCGCCGAGTGGTCGAGGAATATAATGGTCCTGTTGGGATTATGGATAATATCCAACTCGCTCTCATTCAATTGGCGCAAGGTCAAGGGACCGGTGCTGTCCTGGACAAAGACCAGGTCCAACTGAGCAATCACGATATCGCCGGCATGAGCTTCTGTGCCGGACTTCGCACTGAGGATTTTTTCTGCCAGAGTCTTTCTCATTCCCCCAAGCGTTATAATACTAGATTTAGCATCAGAGAGTCAACCTTTTGCGGCTGGCCCTGGGGCATGAGCCCCGCAAGGACCGGTGCGCGACAAACTCCGACCCTGTTCTCAAGATATAGCCTTTGCCCCCGAAATGTGCTAGAATGGTTCCGTTGCGAGATCATGCCTCAGGCAAGAGACGTAAAAGTATTCAAGAACTGGTGCAAGCGATGTGGGGTTTGTGTCGCTTTCTGTCCCAAACAAGCTCTTGCAATCGGTGCGGACGGCCATCCCTTTCTCAACGATGAGCAAGCTTGCAATGGGTGTGGCCTCTGCGAACTCCGCTGCCCCGATTTCGCCATAATGGTTTACGATGACGAACGCTGAACTACTCTCAGGCAACGAAGCCTGCGTGAAAGGGGCTCTCGCCGCCGGCTGTACCTTTTTTGCCGGCTATCCCATCACCCCATCTTCAGAAATAGCCCACATGATGGCCTACGAGCTTCCCCGTCGGGGCGGAATCTTCATCCAGATGGAGGACGAGATAGCCAGCCTGGGTGCAGTGATCGGGGCTTCCCTGGCCGGGGCGAAAAGCGTGACGGCCACCAGCGGCCCCGGGTTTTCCTTGATGCAGGAACACATCGGTTTCGCCTCCATAGCTGAAGTCCCTTGTGTTGTCATTAGCGTCATGAGGGGAGGTCCGAGCACCGGGGTTCCAACTCACCCCTCACAGGGCGATGTTATGCAAGCTCGCTGGGGGACTCACGGCGACCGCCCCGCTGTTGTCCTGGCACCTTCCTCAGTTGCGGAATGCTTCGGTCTTACCATAGAAGCATTTAACCTCGCCGAGCGGTATAGAACCCCGGTGATAGTGCTGACAGATGAGATGATCGCTCACATGAGGGAAAAGGTCTTTCTCCCTTCATCCGATGAGATAAAACTCGTAGAGAGACTCAAACCTGCCGAGCCGCCAGAGTGGTTTGTTCCTTATCGAGACCCGGGAACGGGGGTCCCACCAATGCCTGCATTTGGGGAGGGGTATCGCTACCACGTCACCGGTCTTTGTCATGACGAAAGGGGTTATCCCACTACCAGGGCTGATGAAGTAGAGCCCTTCGTAAGAAGGCTTTTCCGCAAGATCTCCCAGGACTTCGATAAGCTCCAGTGGAGCGAGACGTATTATACTGAAGATTCTACCCTGAACATCATTGCGTTCGGCTCGGTTGCCCGCGCCGCCTTGAGAGCAGTCAGGGACGCCAGATCTAAAGGCATGAAGGTGGGGCTGTTGAAACTGTTGATTCTCTTTCCTTTCGTCCGCCGCAAGGTAACCCAGTTGATGGAAAGCTCGACCACGATCCTGGTTCCCGAAATAAACATGGGACAGATATCCCGGGAGGTCAAGCGGGTAAACCAGGGGAAATGCCGCATTGAAACCTTGAATAAGGTGGCTCATGAACCGATGACCCCCCATGAAATACTGGGGAAGATAGAGGAGATATATGGCTGAAGGAAGGCAACATATTATCCATAAGTATCTTCGCACTACGAAGCTTTTCCCCTCTATATGGTGTCCCGGATGCGGGATCGGTATCTTCCTGGGAGCTTTCCTGAGAGCAATTGATAAGAACGCCTATACCAAAGACGAAATCGTGCTGGTATCGGGGATCGGGTGCACGGGAAGGATTCCTACCTACGTTGACTTCAACACCTTACACACTACTCATGGCCGGGCATTGACCTTTGCGACTGGAATAAAGCTGGTAAGGCCGGAGCTTAAAGTGATCGTCGTGATGGGTGATGGGGATGCCGTGGCTATCGGAGGGAATCATTTTATTCACTCCGCGAGGAGAAATGTAGAGATTACCTGCATAGTCATCAATAATAGCATCTATGGGATGACCGGCGGCCAGCTTGCACCTACCACTCCGCTTGGCATCAAGACAACCACCTCGCCACATGGAAACCTGGAGCCGTCCTTTGATATATGCCGGCTCGCCGAGGC
>JALPXT010000012.1 GCA_023271485.1 Dehalococcoidia bacterium
GACTCGAACCAGTGACCTCTTGCATGTCAAGCAAGCACTCTAACCATCTGAGCTAACCGCCCATCTACACCTCTGATGATATATCAAGAGGAAGCAGTTGTCAATTGTCAATTCCCTTGCCTGATCTCCCCCTGTTTCCGATCTTTGCCGTCTTGACAAGGCCCATATATTGTGCTATATTACTTAAACCTTACCATATATGGGGTAAATTATGTGGTGTCCTTACTGTGGTCATCAGGATTCCCGGGTAACTGACTCTCGCAGTGTGCGTCAAAGCATACGGCGCCGGCGTCGGTGCCTGGAATGCGGGGCTCGTTTCACCACCCAGGAGCGGGTAGAGAACGCTAATGCGGTCATCGTCAAGAAGGACCGGCGGCGAGAGAGATTCAGCCGGGAGAAACTCCTCCGTGGCATCGTCAGAGCCTGCGAGAAGCGTCCCCTCCCCACCGGGGCGATGGAGAAGCTGGTGGACGATATCGAGGCGGAGCTGCACCGCATGGGCAAGAGCGAGATACCCAGTTCGGCGGTCGGGGAGATGGTTATGGAGCGGCTGCTGGAGTTGGATCATATTGCCTATATCCGATTCGCCAGCGTCTATCGGGCATTTGCCGATATCGGGAGCTTGAAAAAGGAGGTAGACACCCTCGCGGCCAGGCATGAGATCGCCGGCCAGTTGCCCCTCATGTCCAGGAGTAACGATTCTTCGACAGGATAGCCGAGGGTAGTATCATGGTTGTAAGACAAAGTGGAAAAGACAATCTCACCGACCGCCAACTGAAGAACAAGATTGCTCGGGCAGTTTTTGCGGCTGCTGAATCCACCGGCATCGCTGACAGGGGTTTACTGGAACAACTTGCCCAACAGGTGATCGAGCGGCTGGAGCGGATTCAACCTCTACCGGGGATGGAGGACCTGGTGCCGGACGAGATCAAAGGTCGTAAGATCTCGGAGGCGGAGATCCAGGCTAAGGTGAGGGAAGTTCTCTCCGGGATCCCCAAGACGAGAAAGAAGAAAGAATCCTCATCGAAGCCCGCGCCAGACAAGCCTGCGCAGGCAGGGGTTCAGGCGCAAGGTCGTCCTGCCGAATCCCGATCAGGGGTCATTGAAATCGCCCCTAATGCTATGGTGGTGCTGGAGCGAAGGTATCTCAGAAAGGATAAGGATGGACAGGTTGTTGAATCGCCGGAGGAATTGTTCCGCCGGGTGGCCCGTCATATTGCCTCTGCCGAGGAGATGTACGACCCCCAGGCTGATATTCGTTCGTGGGAAGAGAAATTCTACCGGATAATGGCCGATCTGGAATTCCTGCCCAATTCCCCCACTCTGATGAACGCCGGCCGTGAGCTGGGGCAGCTCTCCGCATGCTTCGTTCTGCCGGTAGAGGATTCCATGGAATCGATCTTCGATGCGGTAAAATATACCGCTCTCATCCATAAGAGCGGCGGCGGCACCGGGTTCTCTTTCTCCCGGCTGCGGCCGGAGAGGGATCGAGTGGGCTCCACCGGTGGTGTTGCCAGTGGCCCGGTTTCCTTCATGCGGGCATTTGATGCGGCTACGGATGTCATCAAGCAGGGCGGGATGCGACGCGGCGCTAATATGGCGATCCTGAACGTAGACCACCCCGATATTATGAGTTTTATAACGTGCAAGGAGAATCACGACGTCCTCAGCAATTTCAACATCTCGGTGGCGGTTACTGAGTCCTTTATGAAAGCCGTGGAGCAGGGTGCAGACTATGATCTCATCAATCCCCGGACGCAGGAGGTCGCCGGCCGGCTAAATGCCCGGGAAGTATTTGACAAAATGGTGGATATGGCCTGGCGAAATGGCGACCCGGGGCTGGTTTTCCTGGACCGCATCAACAGGGATAACCCCACCCCGCACCTCGGTTCAATCGAAAGCACCAATCCTTGCGGCGAACAGCCGCTTCTCTCCTATGAGAGCTGCAATCTCGGCTCCATTAATCTTTCCAGGATGATCGGCGAAGAGGATGGGGTCCCAGCTATTGATTGGGAAAAGCTCGCCCGGGTCGTGAAAACGGCCGTCAGATTCCTGGACAATGTCATCGATATGAACAAGTTTCCGCTTCCGGAGATAGAGGAGACGACTAAGTCCACCCGCAAGATCGGACTGGGGGTGATGGCTTTTGCTGATATGCTGATGCGACTGGGAATCCCTTACGACAGCCAGGAGGCACTCAAGACCGGCAAGAGCATCATGGAATTCGTTGAGAAGGAAGCTACCGCCGCCTCGGTGGAGCTGGCCAGGGAGAGAGGCGTTTTCCCCGCTTTCGAGGGCAGCATCTACGACAAACGCAAAGCCCCGAGGGTGAGGAATGCCACCCGGACTACCATTGCCCCCACCGGTACGCTCAGCATTATCGCTAACTGCTCCAGCGGCATCGAGCCCCTTTTCGCGCTGAGTTACTCCCGCAACATATTGGACGGTAACAAACTGGTGGAAGTAAACCCCCTCTTTGAGGAGATCGCCAAGAAGGAGGGGATTTTAAGCGATGAACTCATGAAAGCCCTGGCAGAGCAAGGCAAGGTTCGGGGCATAGAAGGAATACCGGAATGGGTGCAGCAGGTTTTCGTTACCTCCCATGATATCAGCCCCGAGTGGCACGTCAGGATGCAGGCTGCCTTCCAGAGACATACCAACAACGCTGTCTCCAAGACCATAAACTTCCCGCACGAGGCCACCAGGGAGGATGTGGCCAGGGCATATATGCTGGCTTACAAAGAGGGATGCAAGGGCATCACTATCTATCGGGACCGGAGCCGGGAAGCTCAGGTCCTGGCTATTGGGAAGGAGAAGCGACCGGAAGAAAAGGGAATGGTACCCCGCCAAAGGCCGGACGCCACATTTGGTGTAACAGAGAAGATGACCACCGGCTGCGGCAATCTCTATATCACGGTGAACTTCGATGAGCGGGGAATCTGTGAGGTGTTTACCAGCCTGGGCAAGTCCGGGGGTTGTGCGTCGGCACAGCTCGAGGCTATCAGCAGGCTGATCTCTATGTCGCTGCGGGCAGGGTTGAGTGTGGAATCCCTGGTAAAACACATAAAGGGAATCAGATGTCCGTCCATTGCCTGGGACAGGGGTCGTGCGGTGCTCTCCTGTGCGGATGCTATTGGTACGGTGCTGGAGCGCCATCTCAACAATGGCCCTCCACAGAATAGTGCCGGTGGTCCTGAGATGGTGGGTACCGATAGCGGGGGGATGCCTGTGAAGCCGGGAAGCTTTATGGGAGGGCAGTGCCCCGATTGTGGCGGCCTTCTGGTCTATCAGGAGGGATGTCACATCTGTTATGGTTGCGGGTATACTAAGTGCAGTTAGGGCGATAAATGAGAATCCTCGGCATTGACCCCGGACTGAATACTACCGGCTACGGCGTTATCGAGATATCTGATCGCGAGATCTCCCTGCTGGAAGGTGGCGTGATCCGCGCCGCTTCCGCTAATGATGCGCTGGAGGTGAGATTGTCCTTGCTTTACGATGGTATAATTGATGTGCTGGGGCGGTTTAGTCCGCAAGCCATGGCGTTGGAAGAGCTTTACTCCCACTACGAACACCCCGCTACGGCGATATTGATGGGGCACGCCAGGGGCGTCATTTGCCTGGCGGCGGCCAGGAGCATGGTTCCGGTTTTCAGCTATGCCGCTACCCAGATCAAGTCAGCCCTGACCGGAAGCGGTCGCGCCTCGAAGGTGCAGATGCAGCAGGCGATTGCCGCCAGGCTCCGACTCAAGGAACTGCCACAGCCTCACGACATAGCCGATGCGTTAGCAGTAGCGATATGCCATCACTGGATAGCAGCCAGCCCGATCATGGCTGCGGTAAGGGCCGGTCAATGTGTCACCCCAAAAGGTCACCCGCGCAGGATAGGGAGGACAAGGAAATGATCTCCTACATCAAGGGAACCATCAGAGGCATCGATAACGAAACCTCAAAGGTAGTAGTGGATGTGAACGGGGTGGGGTATGAAGTGCTGCTCCCCCTGTTTGTCATGCGATCCCTCACCGATCGAGGCAAAGAAGAGGGAGAGGAGATCGCTCTTCAGATTTACTATCATGTCTCCGAGAGGCAGCCCCGGCCGGTTCTGGTCGGTTTCAACAACGACTTCGAGCGGCGGTTCTTCGAGAAGCTGATCGCCGTTGAGGATATCGGCCCATCGAAGGCGGCCCGGGCATTCGTGTTCTCAGTATCCACGGTAGCCAACGCTATTGAGAGCGGGGATGCGCAGGTTCTCCAGAGAATGCCTGGGATCGGATCGAGGACCGCCCAGAAGATCATCGCCACGCTCAAGGAAAAGGTTGCCGAGTTTGCCCTGCTCAAGGATGAGGGCTACGACAGTATGCCGGCAGTGGCCAGGAAGGACATTAAAGACGAGGCCGTCGAGGTGCTGGCAGGTCTGGGGTATAAGCGCGCTGATGCCAAGCTAAAGGTCGAGGAGGCTCTGGGGCAGAATCCCGGGTTAACGGATGCCGAGGGACTTATTCGTGAGGTATTCCGGGCGGAGAGAAAATGGATAGCATGAGCCGCAACCCATCGAGCCGGGGCACAGCTAAGGAAGGAGCAGAGGTCTTCAAGGAGCAGGATGAGGAGGCGCGCTTTATCTGGAACCTTCGCCCCCGGACTCTGGATGAGTATATCGGGCAGCGAGAGGTGGTGGACAGCCTTGTAATTGCCCTCACGGCGGCTCGGAACCGGGGTGAACCAATAGACCACATCCTCTTTCATGGTCCACCAGGGCTGGGTAAAACCACTCTGGCTCACATCATCGCCGGCGAGATGCAGTCAAGGATCATCCATACCGCTGGACCTGCGCTGGAGAAGCCGGTTGATATCGTGGGCATCCTATCCAACCTCGATACCGGTGAGGTGTTATTCATCGATGAGATTCACCGGCTCTCTCGTACCATTGAAGAGTATCTGTATTCGGCGATGGAGGACTTCGAGGTAAATTTCATCTATGGCAAAGGGGCTTTCGCCAGGACGCTTCCCTATCAACTGAAGCACTTCACCCTCGTGGGGGCAACGACGCGGGCCGGCCTGCTGACTCCACCGCTGCGCGATCGCTTCGGAATGATCTATCATCTCGACTATTATGCTCCCGAGGAGTTGGCCAGGGTAGTGAAGAGATCGGCCCGTATTCTGGGGGTTCGCCTGGATGAAGAGGGGTCGATGGAGATCGCGCGGCGCTCCCGGGGAACACCGCGGATTGCCAATCGGTTGCTCCGCCGGGTCAGGGACTATGCGGAGGTGACTGCCGATGGGAAGATCACTCAGGCGCTCGCCGACGAGGCGCTGACCAGGGAAGGTGTTGACCGCGCCGGATTGGACCGGCTTGACCGGCTGTATCTGACCACCATTCTGGAGAATTACCGCGGCGGTCCGGTCGGGGTCGAAGCCCTGGCAGCTACGTTGAACGAGGAGACGAATACCCTGGTTGATGTCGTCGAGCCATTTCTCCTGAAGGTGGGGTTTGTGATTCGAACCCCGGCGGGGAGGAGAGTTGGGGAGCCGGCACGAGCCCATCTGGGCCAGGCTGGAAATAGCGGTGAGCAGCAGCGGCTGCTGTAGCACAACGCAGGGAGGAGTATCTTGTTATGAAGAGAATGACGTCATCATGTGCGGCAGAGATACGAAGTCTGGTGAATGTGGCTTTGGGAAATGAGAAAGCCGACCTGGCCATTGTCAATGGAGATCTGGTAAATGTCTACACCAGGGAACTCCTCCGGGGTTGGTCGGTGGCCAT
Organism: Dehalococcoidia bacterium; assembly: GCA_023271485.1. Taxonomy (GTDB): domain Bacteria; phylum Chloroflexota; class Dehalococcoidia; order SZUA-161; family SpSt-899; genus BS503. The sequence continues at coordinate 5,762 of JALPXT010000012.1, forward strand.
CAAAGGGGAGCGGATAGCCTATGTAGGGAACGATGCCGGCCACACCATCGGTCCCCAAACCAGGGTCATCGATGCTTCAGGAAAGACGCTGATTCCCGGCCTCATCGATGGTCACACACATCTGAACTCATTTTATAGCCTGGGAGAGTTTCTCCAATATGCCATGCGAGGCGGCACTACCACCATCGTCACCGAAACAATGGAGATCGCCTTCCCGCTCGGCTATGAGGGTATCACCGAGTTTCTGGAATCGGCTAAGGATCAGCCGATAAAGATATTCGCCACCGCCCCTCCCATGGTCACCATAAGTCCGGCGACTGAGGCACGTGCGATGGATTCTGAGACGCTACGGAAACTCCTGGAACGTGAGGAAATCCTTGGCCTGGGTGAGACATATTGGGCGAGCGTTATCAGGGGCAATGACCGAATCATCGGCCTGATCGCCGAAACGATGGCAACGGGCAAGAAGATTTTAGTTAGTGCCTGAAGTGCCTTACCCCGGTGAAGACCATCGCCAGATCGTAACTGTCGGCTAGCTCGATGACCTCAGCATCGCGTACCGAGCCGCCGGGTTGTACCATGGCAGTAGCACCACCTTTAGCTCCTATCTCCAGTGTGTCTGGGAAGGGGAGCATGGCATCGGAGGCCATCACGCTTCCCTTCGCCTCTGGCCCAGCCTTCTTCAGGGCGAGTTCCGCGCTATCCACCCGGCTTGGCTGTCCAGCACCCATTCCCAGAAGCGTGGTGCCTTTGGCGAGTACGATGGCATTGGACTTAACATGCTTGGCCACCTTCCACGCAAAGGTGAGGCTTCCCATCTCTTCGGGGGTTGGTTCCCGCCTGGTCGCCACTCGCCAGCTTTTCGGGTCTTCGGCAAGAATGTCCGGCGTCTGTACCAGGAGCCCGCCACCGACACGGCGAAAGTCGAGTGAGCCGGCCGGCACTGCTGCCTCCATCCGGCCCATATCCAGTATCCGCAGGTCCTTCCTGGTTTTGAGCGCTTCCACGGCGTCGGACTCATACCCGGGCGCGATGACTATCTCATAGAAGGTCTTGATGATCTCGCGGGCGATGGCGAGAGTCAGGGGCCTGTTCACAGCAACGATTCCCCCAAAGGCGGAGACAGGGTCACCGGAGAGAGCCCGGCGATACGCTTCGGCGAGATCGGGATGGGAGGCCAGCCCGCAGGGATTGGTATGTTTGATGATGGCCACAGTGGGCTCAGAGAACTCAGCAGCCGCATTCCAGGCAGCATCGGCATCAAGGATGTTGTTAAAGGAAAGCTCCTTCCCCCAGAGCTGCTTTGCGGTGCAGATGTTGTTTTCCTTCACAGCTCCCACCCGCTCCTCGCGGTAGAAGGCGGCCGACTGGTGCGGGTTCTCCCCGTATCGGAGATCAAAGCGCTTCTTGATGGCGATGGTCATATCCTCGGGGAAGCCGTCCTCTCCCTGGAACAGATATTGAGCGATGGCGGTATCGTACGTTGCCACATGCTGGAATGCCTTCTGTGCCAACCTGCGGCGTTCATCCTGGCTCATCTTGCCGGAGCTCAACCTCTCCAGAATGAGCGGATAATCAGCGGGAGCAACCACCACTATGACGTGAGGGAAATTCTTGGCCGCCGCCCGGATCATGGTAGGGCCACCGATATCAATATTCTCCAGGGCATCCTGCATGGTGGCATCGGGTTTGGCAACAGTCTGGACGAAGGGATAGAGATTGACGACCACCATATCGATGGTGCCGATCCGGCTACCGGCGAGTTCCTCCATGTGGCTGGGGAGATCACGGCGAGCCAGGATTCCACCGTGAACCGCGGGGTGAAGGGTTTTCACCCGGCCATCGAGGATCTCGGGAAATCCGGTAATGTCGCCGATGCTGCGCACCGGCACGCCGGTTTCGAGGAGCGTTTTCTTCGTTCCCCCGGTGCTGAATATCTCCACCTGCAGATCCAACAGACCTCTGGCAAAATCAACCAGTCCTGTTTTGTCTGAGACGCTCAAGATAGCTCGCATTTCCGGTTACACCTCCGTTTGAATCTCCGAAGAGACAATGCCAATTATTAGTGTAGCAGGACTCAAATATGAAACGCAAGGGAAACCGGGATGTGCTCCATATCCCTGCCTTCTCAGGGACAAGGATTTGAGGCATATTGAGCCCGGATTTCGGGTGCTTTCCCGACTATTTGAATAGAAGTCAGGTCGCTAACAGGACTTGACCTTTTTGCGATGTTATGTTAGAACTAATAACTAGGGGATAACGTAGGTACCCGCGCAAGTCGTAACTGCTATATCTAAGCACCAGGGGGCAAAAATGGAAGTATTCATTGAACAAATCGCTAAATTGCAGGTATTAAATCAGATCGGGCTAGCCCTATTATTGTTAATTCCCCTGGTTCTCATCGCCAGAACCGTGGTGGCCGGCACCTACTATTCGCCCATATTGATTATTGTAGTATTCGGTCTCTCCATGGGGTATATCTTATTCATAACTGGAATATCTGAGCCGGGATTGGCTGGATTCCCAATCATAGGGTTGATTAGCGGAACGGTTGTGATCGTATTAACCGGAATATTTTTCGCCGGCGGACAAGAATTGCGCAAATTATTCGGCGGCACAAAAATGGAACCGGATCAAACGTTTATTCCATCAGAGGAAGAAGCAGTTGTTGGGACCAAGAGAACTCAGATGGCTTCTATTATTAGGACCTTCTTTTTGCTACTGGGCATAGCAGCTTCAACTCGTCTAATACTGGGTGACGATGGCAGTTATTTAAGCCCATATTATCCGATTATCGCCTATATTGGCTTATTAGGAGGTCTCATTATTATCGACCTTAAAGACACCATCGCCAATAAATCTTCATACATCAGGAAAGGAGCGGTGGAGATTGCAGGATTATTGGGACTTCTAGTATTCACCTACTACGTGTCTTCATGGAGTGAGAACATACTCCCCTTGCCGCAAATTTTCTTTGTCATGATTTTCTCGTTGACATTAGGATGGTTTTTCGTAACTACTCAGCAACCGACCCCGGCGCTTCGCTTCGGGGTTATTCACGCAAGTAACTACGACACCGTATGGACGATGCGCCGTTGCGCCCATGGGAACAGAGCATTTCATATAAAAACACCCTTGGCAGAATTCTAGTTACTTAGGAGGTTGCCAGGCCTGCCCCCGGCCGCAGACCCAGGGATGGATTGGCATTGACTCTTCCCTAACTTCATGATACCATTTCAGTGTTGCGCACTATGGCCATACTGGTGCCACACCCACGAAGTGGAGCCCCTCGCTTAGCTTAACGTAATTTTTTTGTGCTAAGTGGGCCTTGGGGCTACGAAAGAAGTTAGAAGTAAACTCCTTGGGGTGACGCAATGAGATTAAGACAGCAATCCGTATAGTTGCATACATGGCTCTGAAAGACTATAATGTTAGCAGGCCTGAGGAATTGCGATGTTTTTACTAGCCCAGCCAGCGGATTTGGAGAGGGCAGAAGAGCTTACTCGATGGGGGAATGCCGAGAGAGACAAGTGCAGCAAAAGAACAGGATAGAGAGGATAAATAGCCTTGGATCAGCAGCCCGTGATAAACACATTATTCAGCGTAGAGGAAACGAAGCCCAAGCCGAAAAAGATAGGCAAGCGGGCAAATAAGCTTGACGGGAGGACTTGGACACGCTATTCCATCAGCATTTGGAATGACATTCGGAAAACTGCGGAAGAACTGCGTCTCGGCCACCCAGCAATGTTTCCTGTCCAGTTGCCTATGAGACTGATCGAGTGCTTCACCGCTGATGGAGACCAGATAGTTCTTGACCCATTTGTAGGCGTTGGTTCGACTGTTCTAGCTGCGAGAACACTCAGCAAGATTGGGGTTGGATTAGAGGTCTCTCCTAATTTCGTAGAAATTGCCCTCAGGCGTCTCGGACAGGCAGACATGTTTGCTGAAAGCAGTCAACAAAGTCGAATAATCAGAGACGACGCACGAAATCTGCTTGACCACGTTGACCCCGAATCAGTTGACATGGTCATAACATCTCCGCCCTACTGGAACATCCTCACGCAAAAACGCACGGCTGACTACCGGGAAATTAGACACTATGGGGACATGCTTGAGGATCTTGGCAAGATCGCCGACTACCACGAGTTTCTTTCAGCGCTACAAGGAGTGTTTCGTCTCGTCTACCGGGCAATGAAACCCTCAAAGTATTGTATCGTTGTAGCAATGGACTTGAGGAAAAAAGACAAGTTCTATCCGTACCACGCAGACATTGCTACATTCATGCAACAGATTGGCTTCATTTTCGATGACCTAATTATTTGGGATCGCAGACAGGAATACAGCAACATGCGTCCTCTAGGCTATCCTGCAAAGTTCCGCATTAACAAAGCTCACGAGTACATCCTCATATTCCAAAAGCCTTAAGGAGGTGAAGTTCTTGCTGGCCAGAGACTACATGGATGCTGATGTGGCCTACTTGCTTGGTCTGTTGGTGGCACGAGGTGAATTGAGTGCAAGCAGGAACATCCGGTTTAGTGCGAGATGGGATTCGGAGATAGAACAACACAAGCCAATACTCTAATAGAGCAGGTAACCGCCCTCCTTTGGGAGCATCCGAGCCTCAAATCTCGTTTCCACCATATCCCCTTCGGGTATGAGACTCACATTCCCGACCCTGTTCGTCAGCGACTAAGATTTGTCTATACCATGACCGCCCGACACATCAAATTCGCTCCCGATTTTTTCCTTCTGGATCACAAATTTCCTGAGAAGGTTTATCTTCTGGAGTACAAGTGCACTCAGACCCCGATTGCCCTTGAAAGTCGTGTAGAGCAAGTTCGTACGGCAGCGGGTAAGCCCCAATTAAAGGCCGAGGATATAGGTCAGATGGAAGAGGCGGCTTATGACAACTATTCTGCCATCCAATCCCTGGGGGTATCAGTAGCTATAATCAACTACTGCGCCTTTCATCCACGTTTGCTACTGTGTGACTTTATTGAGAATGTTGAGATTCTGTTACGAGCCTCAGTGACTACTCCCACCCAGACTGGTAGCCGAACGCCTTTTGTGAACTTCGACTTGAACTCAATGCGTACTCTCGATTTATTCCTCACCGGTGAACACCGTGTTGCTCCGGGGGTGATTGCCCCAGCTTTTCACGAACTGAAACAAAGACTGATTACGTTACTTCCAGTCAAACCTTGGAAACCACTGTACTGAAGTCGAAGCCTTATCCGTTGCCAACTTTTTGAGAAGCCTATCGTCTGTTTTGTTCCACCAAGAGCCACATCCCTTCTCAAAAGTTATTGAAAGCGCTTTATCATAGGGGGCTAGGGTATTAGCAGAGGTTGGTTAGTAATCGGTTAGCATTTCTGGACTTCCCAGTGAAAAAGGTGGTAAAATCGTATGTGGTGCCAGCGTAGCTCAGGGGTAGAGCAGCGGTTTCGTAAACCGCCGGTCGTCGGTTCGAATCCGACCGCTGGCTGAATGTTGTGTCCGCTCGTAAACGGGCGAAGATACTTTGAAAATCGTAAGGATGACCGCTTTTTTGGCGGGTTTCAGGGGGAAATCCACCTGATGGTCTTGTCGAGTAGGAGATTTGCTGGGGAACCTAACCTGCCACCAAGGGAACTGCGAGGAGTTTTGGGATTAACTACGGGGCGATTCCATCCATTGGAGCAACCGCCTCAACACCTGTTGCCGATTGGTTCGGTCAACCAGGATCAGCCCCACTGCCGGGTGGCGCTTGATCTTATCCGCCCAGGGATCGGATTTAAGCATGATAGTGCCGAGAACCAGCTTCCCGCTCTCCATCGCCTCCATTACCGCTTCCCGAAAGGCGGACGAGAAGAGTTCCATCTTCCCGATTTCATCGATGACCACAATATCATGGTGTTTTACCGCTCTCTCGATGGCGGGAACTGCCACCCGTTCTAAGTTGCTGAGGTCAACTCCGTACTTGCTTACCCGGTAGGGGCTGTGTATCTCGATGTGGGCCAGGATGGCGGTCTCTCCGTCTAAGGTGACAATTTGAAATCCCTGCCTTGCGCCCTTCACCCTTATTTCTTCGGTGTAGAAGCCGCCGGCACTCCTTTCACTCCTTGAGAGAGCTTCCCTGATGATGGTGGTCTTACCCGTACCGGGCATGCCGGTGAGGAGATAGACGCGCTTGGTCGCCACCATCAGCAGATCCGCGGCAGGATATCGCCCACCAGCATGTCAACTATTCGTGAGGCCCCGATGCTGGTTTTCATCACCACCCGGCCGACGCTTTCCGCCGTCACCTCGCCGATGATGGCCGCCTCTCTTCCGTGCTCGTTTCTTTGCATTGCCCTCAGGACTTGCTCCGCATCCTCAGAGGCAACCACAGCCACCAGCTTTCCTTCATTGGCCACATAGAGAGGGTCAAAGCCCAGCATCTCACAGGCAGCCTGAACCTCGCGGCGGACCGGTATCGTGGCCTCTTCGATCCTGATGCCGACCCCGGATTGGGCGGCGATCTCATTCAAGGTGGTGGCCAGGCCGCCGCGGGTGGGATCGCGAAGGCAATGTATGTTTGAGCTTGCCTCCAGCATTTGAGCCACCATCTCGTTCAAAGAAGCACAGTCGCTCTGGAGGGTAGTGGAGAAACTCAGTCCTTCTCGTTGGCTGAGTACCGCGATGCCATGGTCGCCTATCGTCCCGCTCAGGATGACTCTATCCCCCGCCCGGGCATTGCTGCCTGAGAGATGAATCCCCGTCGGCACCGCACCGATCCCTGAAGTGTTGACGAACAGCTTGTCGGCACTGCCGTGAGGCACCACCTTGGTGTCTCCGGTGACTATCATCGCTCCGGCATCTGCGGCGGCCCTTTGGGCGGAGTCTACAATGGCCTGGAGTTCATCCTCCGGGAGACCCTCCTCAATTATGAAGGAAAGGCTCAAATAGAGGGGAACGGCCCCCATCATGGCCAGGTCGTTGACCGTGCCGCAGACGGCGAGCTTTCCGATATCGCCGCCGGGGAAGAAGATCGGGGTTATCACATAGCTATCAGTGGTGAACGCCAGATGCCCCTGAATGTCGAAGATCGCCGCATCGTCGAGTTTGGCGAGGTGTGGGTTATTGAAGGCGGGGAGGAATCTCCTCGCTACCAGGTCGTGGCTCATCTTCCCTCCGCTGCCGTGCGAGAGCAGTATCTTCTTAGTCATGTCGGCAGGTTCACGGTTCACGGTTGACGGTTCACGCTTGACGGTTCAAGGTTCACGGTTCAATGTTTAGCCATCACTCATCACATATCACATATCACCCGTCACAGTTCACGTTATCTGCTACCCGCTAATTGGCAACGGCGAACTTTGAACCTGGGTAATTACGTTTCGAGATTGCCACGTCGCTGTCGCTCCTCGCGATGACGATAATTGGCAATCAGCTACTTATCAGTCTTCCCCCTATCCCCTATCCCTTATCCCTTCAACCTTCAGTCTAACAACCTATCAACTGGGAACCCCGGAACTTTGAACGTTGAACCTTGAACTTCATAAAGGTAGTAGGCGGCGCAACTGCCCTCGGAGGAGACCATGCAGGGACCGATAGGATGCTCCGGATTACAGACATCGGCAAAAAGAGGGCAGTCTCTGGGCGTCTTTACCGCCCGCAGAATCTCGCCGCAGATGCAACCCTGGTGCTCCTTAGTGGGTCCGGGATCAAAATCGAAGGCCAGTTCAGCATCGAAGCGCCGATACCTCTCACGGAGCCTCAAGCCGCTTTGAGGAACTATCCCCACCCCCCTCCAGGAGGCGGCACAGGGTTCAAAAACCTGATCCATCAGCTCTTGAGCCGTCTGATTGCCCTCGGGGCATACCCCGCGGCGATAGGCGATTTCCACTGTGGATATGCCGCTTTCAATCTGGGTCAGCAGCATGTCGATGCACTGCAAGATGTCCAGCGGCTCGAAGCCGGAGACCACGCAGGGGATGCCATAATCCCGCGGGATGAATTCCCAGGAACGGGACCCGATGATGGCACTCACATGTCCGGGACAGACAATCCCCTGGAGCTTGACCTCTCCCGAATCCAGCAGAGCCCGGGTAACCGGGGGGCACAGCTTATGCTGGGAGAGAATATAGTAATTCCTTATCCCCTCTTGCTCGGCCTGGAGAACGGAGGCGGCAAAGGTGGGAGCGGTGGTCTCAAATCCGATGCCCAGGAAGACCACTGGCCTTTGAGGATTTTGCCTGGCTATGTCGAGTCCGTCCATAGTGGAATAGACTATCCGCACGTCGGCGCCCTCAGCCTTGGACTCTTGCAGACTGGAGTAGCTGCCGGGAACCTTCAGCATATCGCCAAAAGTCGCCAGGATCACTCCCGGAACTCTGGCCAGCGCCATGGCCTTATCGAGATCGGCGTTGGCGGTGACACAGACCGGGCACCCCGGCCCGGAGAGCATCTCAATAGTAGGGGGCAGGAGTTGGCGAATGCCGTGCTTGAGGATGGCCACGGTGTGCCCGCCGCAGAATTCCATCAGTCGGGCCGGGGTCTTCGAGCGCCTGTGGATCCGGGAGATCAATCCCTGGGCCAGTTCAGAGCGGCGAAACTCGCTGCTGAACTTCATCTCGCTTGCTCCATTGCCTCTGCTATTTCCTCAAAAAGCCGCAGGGTCTCTTCGGCCTCTTCCTGATCTAACACACTTATGGCGTAGCCCGTGTGAATCAGCACATAATCCCCCACCTCTACCTCCGGGGTAAGCCAGAGACTGATGCGGCGGCTGATCCCTCCCATGTCGGCCTCCGCCTCTTGGCCTTCAATTGATTTGACCAATGCTGGTATGGCTAGACACATTTTGACCTTCCTTCACGCAATCTCTTTCCCAATTGTCAACTGAAGTTCGCCACCACCGCCTGGCCGAGAGATATGCCGCCATCGTTAGCTGGCACCAGGCTGTGGGTAAGCACAGTAAACCCCTTCGTTCTAAGAGCAGAAGTTGCCAGACGCAGCAGCAGCCGGTTCTGGAAGACCCCGCCACTCAGCGCCACCTGGCTGAGCCCCCTTTCCCGGGCAAGGACGCGGCACATCTCTACAATCATCTCGGAAATGGTGTGGTGGAACCTGGCCGATATGATGGGCACCGAAACCCCTTTCTTGATGTCATCTATCACTGCCGCCAGGAGTTCCGCTAGCTTTATTATCCTAACTTCCCCGTGCTCGGTGATCAAAAAGGGATAACTACCCGGACTACGGACATCGTGCCGGGCGAGCATCTCCATCTCGATGGCTGCCTGGGCCTCGTAGGTGATCTCGTCTCTCACCCCTGCCAGGGCGGCCACCCCATCGAAGAGACGCCCAACACTGGAGGTAAGGGGCGAGTTGATCTTGCGTTCCACCTGTTGTCTTATCAACTGAACCTCGGTGGGGTCAACTCTGCTGAGCAAGGGCACGCCTTCAGCGATGCCGAGGCTGAAAAGATAACCCAGAGCCATACGGTAGGGCTTCTTGATGGCGGCTGCCCCGCCGGGCATGGGGACATATTCCAGATGTCCCATTCTCTCAAATCCGCTCCAGTCGGCTATCAGAAATTCCCCGCCCCAGATAGTGCCGTCCGTGCCGTATCCAGTGCCGTCGAATGCCACCCCGATGACCGGCCCGGCAGCGCCGTTTTCCACCAGACAGCTCACGACATGGGCATGATGATGTTGCACCGGGACCAGTTTCAAATCGGGCTGCCTCTCAGCCAGTTCGAGGGCATACTTGGTGGCCAGGTAATCCGGGTGCATATCGTAGGCTACCACCTCGGGATGGATGCGAAACAGACTCTGGTAAAGCTCGATGGTGTTTTCGAATTGTTCCAGAGTCTCCTCATTCTCCATATCACCGACATGCTGGCTCAGGAAAGCGTGGTTCTCCCTGGTGAGACAGAAGGTGTTCTTTTCCTCGGCACCGCAGGCGAGGATCTGACTGGCCTTAAAGGGCAGGCAGATGGGATAGGGGGCATAGCCCCGTGCTCGGCGCACTGCCCTCGGTTTGGCTTCCTCTACAATGTAGACGCTATCATCATACCGGGAATAAATATCCCGATTATGCAGCAAAAAGTAATCCGCGATGCCACTCAGCCTCCGCAGGGCTTCATCGTTGTCCCGGGCGATGGGCTCTTCGCTCAGGTTGCCGCTGGTCATGACGAGAGGCAGGCCCGCCTCCCTCAGCAGCAGATGATGCAGCGGGGTATAGGGGAGCACGATGCCCAGGTACTCGATGCCCGGGGCCACCTCGGGGGAGACGACAGAATCACCCCTCCACTCAAGGAGCACAATGGGACACTGGGACGACTCCAGAAGTATCTCTTCCTCGGGAGAGACGACGCAATGCCTTTTCGCTTCTCTTAGTGTCGGCACCATAACGGCGAATGGCTTGCCTGGTCGCCTTTTTCGGTCTCTCAAGAGATTGACCGTCTGTGGATTGGTCGCATCGCAGGCGAGTAGGAATCCGCCCAAACCCTTGATGGCCACGATCCGGCCCTGTTTGAAGAGATCGACGGTGGCCGCGATGGGGTCATCGCATATCACCGGATTGCCGCCGTTATCCACCAGAGTCAAATGGGGACCGCATCTCGGGCAGGCATTGGGCTGGGCATGGAAACGGCGGTTGAGGGGATCATCGTATTCCCGCTGACAATCGGGGCACATTACGAAGTGGCGCATGGTGGTACTGGCACGGTCATAAGGGATGTCTTCGATGATGGTAAAGCGGGGGCCGCAGTTAGTGCAGTTGGTGAAGGGGTAGCGATAGCGCCGGTCATCAGGGGAGAGAATCTCGTTCTGACACTCCCGGCAAGTGGCAATGTCCGGAGAGACCAGTTGATACTCACCTTCCTGAGGAAGGCTATCCTTGATCACAAACTCGGTGTAGCCCTTGGGGGGATGAATGGTGGTCGTGACCTGTTCGATGCGGGCCAGTGGAGGGGCTTTGGCCTCAAGATCGGCCAGGAAGCGCTCTACCTCCTCTCCCTCGACCTCGATATTCACCTCGCCGGAGGTATTGCGCACCCATCCGGCAAGGCCGTGTTCATGGGCCAGCCGGAATATGAAGGGCCTGAAGCCCACCCCCTGCACCACCCCCTGCACTCCTATCCGGGCCAGTTTCCTGGTGCCTGGCTCAATTTGCAGGGCTCTCTCGCCGCGTGGGCGCCTCAGACTCATCAAGTGAAAAATCACCTCAGCTTGGTCGCATTTCCCGGCATTGCAGGGGTTGCGATATGCCCTACTGCGCATCTCTATAATGCAAGGTCTGAGGGAATAAGTCAAGCAGTACTCCTTGACCTTCTTCCAGAAGTGTGTTATACTTCGTCTGGAAAAGAACGAAGTTACCGGCTAATGAATCAGAAACGTGACAGACAATTTGGTGTCCCCCCGCCTGCATTGCAGCGGATGCCGGTCTACTACCGCCGCTTGATGAAAGCCATTGAGGAAGAGATGCCTTTTGTCTCTTCCGATGAGCTTGGGCGGGGTGTTGGTGTGCCCGGGGCGCAAGTGCGCAAGGACCTGAGCCATCTCTCTCAACAGGGCCGCCCGGGGATAGGCTATGATGCCCGATCTCTGGCCTCCCATTTGGAGGAATTCCTGGGGCTGATCAATGACAAAGAGGCAGTGTTGGCGGGTGTGGGGAACCTGGGCCGGGCGCTGGCTCTCTACCCCGGGTTTGAGCGTTACCGGTTGCAGATCATTGCTCTGTTTGACAACGACGTCGCCAAGGTGGGGAAAACCATAGGTGGCCGCCGGATTTTGCCAATGGAGAAGCTTGCCAACCTGTCCCAACGGCTGCATATCCAGATGGGGATCATCACCGTACCGGCCTCGGCCGCCCAGGAGGTGGCTGAGACGATGATCGCCGGAGGCATCAGAGTGATCTGGAACTTCGCACCGTGCCGGCTTGCGGTGCCGGAGGACGTGTTGGTCAAGAATGAAGACCTGGCCGCCGAACTGGCTACACTCTCGCATCACATCACGCGTCGTAAGGTGGCTATGCCAGATGAAGTGGGAAGGGGAGACGGAGACGGCGGGCGTCTGGAGGAATATCTATGCTGACGATTGTTATTTGCGTCGGGAGTTCGTGCTACGTGCGCGGATCGGACAAGGTGGCCGAGGTATTTGAGCGGCTGATTCAACAGGAGAATCTGAGTGATCGGGTAGAGTTGACGGGCGCCTTTTGCATGGAGCACTGTTCTATGGGTGTGTCCGTGCGGGTGGGCGATGTGGTGTATGGGGAGGTGTATCCTGAGGATGCCGAATCCTTCTTCTATAACGAGGTGGTGTCTCGCCTCAAGCAAGGGGTGAGATAATGGGAGTCGTCAGTACCAACCCGGCGCGTTGTCAAGATTGCTATCGCTGTGTGCGGACATGCCCGGTGAAAGCGATCCGTGTAATGGGTGCCCAGGCCGAAGTCGTAGATGAACTATGCATCGTCTGTGCCAGTTGCGTGCGGGCTTGTCCCCAGCAGGCCAAGATAAGCCGCGATGACCTGCCTGTGGTTAAGGTGGCTCTGGCCGATGGGCGGAGGATGATCGCCAGTGTAGCCCCTTCTGCGCCGGCCTATTTTGAAATGGCTTCTTTTGCGCAGATGGAACAATTCCTCAGTGGCTTGGGGTTTACCGCCGCCGGCGAGACTGCCTATGGCGCAGAGATGGTCGGTCAGGCCCACGATGAGTTAGTCGAGCAGGAGGTGGAGCTTTGGCCCATGATCACCTCATCGTGCCCCGTGGTGGTCAGCATGGTGGAGAAATATTACCCGGATATCCTTCCTCATCTGGCGCCCATCGTCTCGCCGATGATCGCCCATGGGCGGTACCTGCGCCGGCGATATGGCGATGATGCCTTTATCGTGTTCATCGGGCCATGCATCGCCAAGAAGGGCGAAATTATGGAACGGGCTGTGTCCGGCACGGTGGACGCAGCGATCACCTTCACCGAACTGGAAAAGTGGGCACAGGAGACCGGCGCGGCCTTTCCGGCGGTCAGAATGGAAGAAGAGCCTGTACAGCGCGTCTGCGCCCGTCTCTTTCCCATTGAAGGGGGACTGGTAGGCACCGGCCATATGGACACCGACATCCTGGCGGGTGACATTGTGATCGCCTCGGGCATAGAGGCCTGCCGGAATGTGATGGAAGGGATCCGATCGGGGGCGCTTGAAGCTCGTCTGGTCGAGTTGATGTCCTGCGAGGGGGGATGTATCAACGGCCCGGCACTGATGGATCAGGGGAGCGTGGCCCTTGCCCGGCAGCGGGTGATTGCTTATGCCACTCGCTGTCAGCCACAACCGTTGCCTACCCGCAACGAGTGGCCACAACTTGAGCGAGTCTACCACGACTACAGCCGACCCACCCCGGAGTTCACTGAGGAGCAGATTCAGGAAGTGCTGCATCGAGTAGAGAAGTACTCGCCGGAGGATGTGCTTAACTGCGGAGCTTGCGGTTACGATTCCTGTCGCCAGAAAGCTGCCGCCGTCCTGAGTGGCATGGCCGAGGCGACAATGTGCATTCCCTACATGCGTACCCGGGCCGAGTCGCTGACCAACGTGGTGATGGACGTTACTCCCAATGCCGTCCTGATCCTGGACAACACCCTGCATGTGCAGGATATATCCCTGACTGCCGAGCGGATGTTTAACTGTCACCGGTCGGTGGTCCGTGGCAAGCCGCTGGGCGAACTCATCCCCATTGCGGACGATTTCCTGGCTGTACGTGATACCGGTCAACCTATGCTTAACAAGATCGTGCGTCTGCGGGACGATCTGACGGTGGATCAAAGTATCGTACCTGTGGGTGGTGAGAATTTGATGGTGACCGTCCTGCGTGATGTGACCGAGAGCGAGCACCAACGCGAGGAAATGGAGCGCATTCGCACGGAGACCCTCCATCGCACTCAGGAAGTCATCAATAAGCAGATGCGTGTGGCCCACGAAATTGCCGGATTGTTGGGCGAGACCACGGCCGAAACCAAGACCCTTCTCACCCGTTTGGCTCGCTTGATGCAGGAATCATAAGATAGGGATGAGACAGACCGTCAAAGTAGCCCGGAATAGTCTGAACAAGCACGGTGAGGAGCTGTGTGGGGATTGGATCAAGATCACTATGACCCCTGACACACTGATCGTCGTGCTCTCCGATGGCCTCGGCAGCGGAGTCAAGGCCAATATTCTGGCTACCCTCACCACTGAAATCGCCGCCTCGATGCTGGAGCAAGGCAGTAGCGTTGAGGACGTGATCGAGACACTGGCCGTTACCCTGCCCGAATGTCAGGTGCGACGCCTGGCCTACGCCACTTTTGCGGTGCTTCAGGTTTTCCATGGGAGCGAGGCCTATCTGGTCGAATACGACTCTCCACCACTCATCCTGATCCGCGACAATGAGGTAGTTGACTTGCCT